>NZ_JBFTHK010000024.1:0-37602 GCF_056394205.1 Arthrobacter sp. 10T413_2
TCTACAGCCTTCTACAGCCTGCTCTTCGCCGGTCACGAGACCACCACCACCCTGATCTCCAACGCCCTCCGCGAACTGCTGGCCCGCCCCGAGCAGTGGCAGCAGCTTGTGGAGGACCCCAAGAAGATCCCCGCCGCCATCGACGAGGTCCTGCGCTACGCGGGCTCGATCGTCGGCTGGCGCCGCAAGGCCCTCAAGGACACCGAAGTTGGCGGCGTCGCGATCAAGGAAGGCGCCCAACTGCTGCTCCTGATGGGCTCGGCCAACCGGGACGACACTAAGTTTGACGCCGGCGAGGACTTTGACATCACCCGGCCCAACGCCCGCGAGCATCTCTCCTTCKGGTTCGGCATCCACTACTGCCTGGGCAACATGCTCGCCAAGCTCCAGGCCAAAATCGCGCTCGAGGAAGTGGCCCGGCTCGCCCCGGAGCTGCAGCTGGAGAACCCGGAAGCCATCGCCTTCCGCGAAAACCTCTCCTTCCGCGTCCCCGAGACCGTCCCCGTCAGCTGGAAGGCCTGAGAAATATGCACAGCAATGAATACATCCAGTTCTTCGACGGCGGCATTGAACCGAAGCTCGAAAACCTCGGCGGCAAGGGCGCCTMGCTGGTCACCATGACCTCCGCCGGCATGCCCGTCCCGCCCGGCTTCGTGGTCACCACCGCCCAGTTCGACGCCTTCATGCAGGAAGCCGGCATCACCCGGGACATCCACGAGCTCCTCGCCGGCCTGGACCCAGAAGACATGGCCCAGGTGGACAAGGTCGCCGCCGCTATCCGCGAGGACATCCGCTCCCGCCCGGTGCCGCAGGCCCTGCGCGAACTCACCGTCACCGCGTACGAGTCTCTGATGTCCCGCTTCGAGGCGCCGGTCCCGGTGGCCGTCCGCTCCAGCGCCACCGCGGAGGACCTCCCGGACGCCTCCTTTGCCGGCMAGCAGGACACCTATCTCTGGCTCGACGGCGTCAAGGCGGTCACCGAGCACATCCGCCAGTGCTGGGCCTMCCTCTTCACCTCCCGMGCCATCATTTACCGGCTCAAGAACAACATTCCCAACGAGGGGCTCTCGATGGMGGTGGTGGTGCAGAAGATGGTCAACGCGCGCGTCTCCGGCGTCGCGATCACCATGGACCCCACCAACGGCGACCGCTCCAAGATCACCATCGACTCCTCCTACGGGGTCGGGGAGATGGTGGTTTCGGGCCAGGTCACGCCGGATAACATCATGCTGGACAAGGTCACCCTGACCGTCGTCTCCGAACACCTCGGCGACAAGCATGCCGAACTCGTCCCGGACGCCGCGGCCGGCCGTCTGGTTGAGCGTGAGGTCGACGCCGAACGCCGCGGCCGCCGCAGCCTMACCGATGCCGAGCTCACCGCCGTCGCGCAGATGGCCAAGCGCGCGGAGAAGCACTACAAGTGCCCGCAGGACATCGAATGGGCCCTCGACGCTGATCTGCCCGACGGCGAAAACCTGCTCCTGCTGCAGTCCCGGCCGGAAACCGTGCACTCTTCCAAGCCAGTTGTCCCGTCCTCGGCCGTTGCCGGCGGCTACTTCAGCGGACTCAGCCCTGCACCCTCGGCCGCYGCACCCGCCGCCTCACCCGCTGCCACGACGCCGCCGTCCGCCATAGCGCCGTCGTCCGCCACGCCGTCGGCCGGCGACGCGCCGTCGTCCGCTTCAGGGTTCAGCCTCGGCAGCATCACCKCCTCGCTGCTCAAGCCCTCCTTCTAGACGTTTTGACCCGCTAGTCCGCTCCGTCACCCAGGCTCAACGCCGAGCCCGTATTGAAAGGACCGCCATGTCCCTGAAGTCCTTCCCGAAGCCCTCCGAGCTTCCGGTTCCMGCCGGCGCCGAGGGCTGGGAAAAGATCTACCCGTACTATCTGGTCTTCCAGGACAAGCTCAAGGAGCAGGAGGACGCCAAGTTCTGGTTCTGCGACAGCCAGCACTGGCCTACCGTGTTCAAGCCCTTCGAGACGATCGGCGGCGAGTTTGCGGTCAAGTGCCTGGGCCAGTACAACGCCCGGCACCTGATGATCCCCAACGCCAACGGCATCGAGTTCCGCATCCACCTGGGCTACCTCTACATGTCGCCAATCCCGGTCCCGGCGGACCAGATCGCCGCCCGCGTGCCCCTGTTCGAACAGCGCGTGGGCCACTACTTCCAGAACTGGGAGCAGCTGCTMAAGCAGTGGCACGTCAAGGTCAAGGGAACCATCAACGAGATGGAAACCATCTCCTTCCCCAAGCTCCMGGACATGGTCCCCATGGAGGACATCCTCTCCGGCAAGGGCAAAGACGGCTCCGAGAAGCTGCTGGAAAGCTACGACCGGCTGATCCAGCTGGCCTACCAGAACTGGCAGTACCACTTCGAATTCCTCAACCTCGGCTACATCGCCTACCTGGACTTCTTCAACTTCTGCAAGCAGGTGTTCCCCAACATCCCGGACCAGTCCATCGCCACCATGGTGCAGGGCGTGGACATGGAACTCTTCCGCCCGGATGACGAGCTCAAGCAGCTCGCCAAGCTCGCCGTCGAACTGCAGTTGCAGGGACACTTCAGCAACACCGACGACGTCGACGCCACCCTGGGAGCCGTCGCCGCCGCCCCCGGCGGGGACCGCTGGATGGCCCAGTACGAGGGCGCGAAGGACCCGTGGTTTAACTTCACCGTGGGCAACGGCTTCTACGGCCACGACAAGTACTGGAACGAACACCAGGAAATCCCGCTCGGCTACATCGCGGACTACATCCGCCGGGTGGACGACGGCCAGGAAATCATGCGCCCGGTCGAGGCCCTGATCACCGAACGCGACCGCATCATCGAGGAATACCGGGACCTCCTGGAAGGCGAAAACCAGGCCCTCTTCGACGCCAAGCGCGGGCTCGCCGCCACCGCCTACCCGTACGTGGAGAACCACAACTTCTACATCGAGCACTGGACCATGGGCGTCTTCTGGCGCAAGATCCGTGAACTCAGCCGCATGATGCAGGCCGAGGGCTTCTGGACCGAACCGGACGACCTCCTCTATCTTGGCCGCAACGAGGTCCGTGACGCCCTGTTCGACCTCGTCACCGGCTGGGGCGTCGGCGCCAAGCCGATCGGCCCCGACTACTGGCCGGAAGAGATCGAGCGCCGCCGCGGAATCGTGGACGCGCTCAAGACGGCCCGGCCGGCCCCGGCGCTGAACACCCCGCCGGAATCCATCACCGAACCTTTCACCCGGATGCTCTGGGGCATCACCACCGAGCAGGTCCAGCAGTGGCTGGGCGCCGGGGAAGCGGTCGAAGGCGGCGGCCTGCGCGGCATGGCGGCCTCGCCCGGTGTCGTGGAAGGCCTGGCCCGCGTTGTCACCGACGCGGACCAGCTCTCCGAGGTGCAGCACGGAGAAATCCTCGTCGCCACCRTCACCGCCCCGTCCTGGGGCCCGATCTTCGGCAAGATTAAGGCCACCGTCACGGACATCGGCGGCATGATGAGTCACGCCGCCATCGTCTGCCGCGAATACGGCCTCCCGGCCGTGACCGGGACCGGATCGGCGTCCACCACCATCAAGACCGGCCAGCGGCTGCGGGTGGACGGGACCAAGGGCACAGTCCAGATCCTCGACGCGCTGATTCCCGATACCGGGGAACCGGAGCTCCAGATCGCCGGGCCCGGGGCCCACAGCCACAGCCATGTCTGACCAGCGGATGAATGACTCAAACATGCMTGCTGCGGAATATGACGGTGCGGGCCGGCCTGCCCGCACCGTCCTGATCACCGGTGCCGCCGGCGGACTGGGCCGGGTGTTCGCGCTCGGCTTCGGTCGCCGCGGCTACCGCGTGGCGGTGGCGGACGTGAACCTGGACGGCGCGGAGGAAACGGCCAAACTRGTCCTGGACACCGGGGCCGAGGCGGCCGCCTTCCACGCCGACGTCACCAGCCTTGACTCCACGGAGGCCCTCGCGAAAAGCTGCGCGGACTTCGGCAACGGGAGCATCGACGTCGTGCTGAACAACGCCGCCGTGTATGCGGGGGTGACCCGCAGCCCGTTCGAGGACATCGATCCGGCCGAGTGGGACCTCGTAATGAACGTGAACCTCAAGGGGCCCTGGCTCGTGACCCGGGCCGCCAGCCCGTACCTGCCCGAGGGCGGCCGCGTCATCAACCTCTCCAGCGCCACGATCTTCAGCGGTTCGGAACAGTGGCTGCACTACGTCGCCTCCAAGGGCGGTGTGGTGGCCCTGACCCGGGTGATGGCCAAGGAACTGGGCMGGCGGGGGATCACGGTCAACGCGATCGCCCCCGGCTTCACCCTCACCGAGGCCAGCTACGGGCTGATGGAGAACGCCGAGAACTACGGGGTGGACCGGGGCGCCATCAAGCGGGCCAGCCAGCCGGAGGACATCGTGGGTGCGGCGCTCTTCCTGGCCGGGCCGGACAGCTCCTACTACACGGGCCAGACCATGGTGGTCGACGGCGGCCGCCAGTTCATCTGACTCTGCCCTTTTTGCCAACTTCCCGACTTCAACCCCAAGTTCGTCCCCAAGGAGGACCAATGCCAACGGTTCATTTCACCGACGCCGAGGGCGCCGTCCGTGACGTCCAAGGCAACGCCGGCGACTCTGTCATGGAGACCGCGGTGCGCAACGGCGTCCCCGGCATCGTCGCCGAATGCGGCGGCTCGCTGTCCTGCGCCACCTGCCATGTCTTCGTCCGCGAGGACTGCCTCTCACAGCTCCCGCCGATGGAGGACATGGAGGATGAGATGCTCTACGGCACCGCCGTGGACCGCGAGGACAACTCGCGGCTGTCCTGCCAGCTCCGCCTCACCGACGAGCTCGAACTGTTCGTCACCACCCCGGAAACCCAGGTATAGCCATGAGCACCAACGCGGTTGAGCAGGCCGCCCCCGCGGCGGCAGTCGAGGACGCAACGCCGTCGGGCACCCCGGCCCGCACCGGGCTGCTCATCATCGGGGCGAGCCAGTCCGGCGTCCAGCTCGCGGTATCGCTGCGTGCCCTCGGCTTCGACGAGCACATCACCCTGCTCGGCGACGAGGACCACCGCCCCTACCAGCGCCCGGCCCTGTCCAAGGAGTTCCTGCAGGGCACGGTGGAGAGCGAATCGCTGATCTTCCGGTCCAATGAATACTGGACCGAACACAACGTGGACCTGGTCAAGGGCGAATACATCGTCAAGGTCGACAAGGAAGCGGACGGCTCCGGCGTCGCGCATTCCTCCTCCGGCAGGCAGTTCCCCTTCAAACGACTGGCCCTCACCGTGGGCGCCCGGGCCCGGAAGCTGGAAATCGAGGGCGGGGACCTCGACGGCGTGCTGTACCTGCGCAACGCCGACGACGCCCTGGCCCTCAAGGCCCGGGTAGGGGACGCTCAGGACGTCGTGGTGATCGGTGGCGGTTTCATCGGCCTCGAAGCCGCGTCCAGCCTGCAGAAGATGGGCAAGAACGTCACCGTGCTMGAATTCGGCCCGCGACTGGTGGGCCGCGCCGTCGGCGAGGAAACCGCCGGGTACTTCCTGCAGGCACACCGCGCCCGCGGCCTGGACATCCGGCTCGCCACGAGCGCCAAACGCTTCACCGCGCACGACGCGCCGGCGGACGGTCACCGGGCGGTGGCCGGCGTCGAACTCCAGGACGGCACCGTGCTGCCCGCACAGATCGTGCTGATCGGGATCGGCGTCATCMCCAACACCCAGCTGGCCGAACAGCTCGGCTTGGCCGTGGACAACGGGATCGTCGTGGACCGCTTCGCGCTGGCCTCGGACGGCACCACGGTGGCGATCGGCGACTGCGCCAACATGCCCAATCCGGTGCCTGGCTCGGCGCCGGGGGAGCGGATCCGGCTGGAAAGCGTCAACAACGCGATMGAGCACGCCAAGGTGGCGGCCTACTCGCTCACCGGCCGGCGCGAGGAATACGCCGGCATCCCGTGGTTCTGGTCCAATCAGGCCGACCTCAAACTCCAGATCGCCGGCCTCTGCAACGGCTACGACCAGACCGTGCTGCGACGGGACGAGGAACGCGGGAAGTTCAGCGTCCTCTACTACCGCCAGGGCCGGATCATCGCCGCAGACTGCGTCAATGCGCCGCTGGACTTCATGGCCGTCAAGAACGCCCTGGCCAAGGGCCAGAACATCCCCGCCGAGGCTGCCGCCGATCCGGCCACACCCCTCAAGACGATCACGACGGACAGCTAGCCCTGCGGCTGGCCGCCCCCGAAGGAGCATTATGACCACCCCCAAGACTCCGGTTGCCGACGCCGGCGGGACGGCTGCCGCCGCCAATCCCGCGACTGCGGATTTTGCCGCCGCCTACCCGGTCCGGCCCGTCCCGGCGCCGGGACCGGTGGACACCGCCCCGATCGCCACGACGCCGGCCGCGCTGGAGGAACTCGACCCGCTGTGGCGTGCCGTGGTGCACGAGACCCGCACCCGCGGCAACGACATCCACCTGCCGATCTCCCTCGCCTTCGCCGAGCGGCTCTGCCGGGCCTACCCCGACGCCGACGCCGAGCTCGTCCGCGTGGCCACGCTGCTGCACGACACCGGCTGGGCCCATGTGGACGAATCGCGGATCATCTCCGAAGGCTTCGCCGGCGACTGGCGTAAGGCCGCGATCCGCTATGAACACGAAAAACAGGGCTGCGACGTCGCCCGCCGCGTGCTCCCGGGCCTGGGCTACTCCGCTGAGTTCGTGGAGCGGGTCTGCGACATCATCGACGGCCACGACACCCGCCCCGCGGCCCACTCGCTGGAGGACGCGCTGATGCGCGACGCGGACAGGCTGTGGCGCTTCGACCACGCCGGGATCGCCCTGGCCTCCTCCTGGTTCGGGATGGACCCGGCCACCTACACGGACAGGCTGGCCACGGAAATCGTGCCCGAACTCATTACCCAGGCGGCGCACGACATGGCCGTCGCGGACCTGGCCCGCTCCACCGCACTGCTCAAGACGGCGGTGATCCGATGACCTCCGCCACGCACCACACCGGCACCCCCGCCGGGACGCCCGTTTCGATGCCCGCCGGAGCGCCGGGCGGGACGGCGCTGGGGAAGGCGGCACCGCCGTCGTCCGCTCCCGCACTGGCCGCGCGCGCTGCACTGACCCTGCCGCACACCCACGTGGACAGCATCTTCATCGACGGGGCCTGGACGCCGGCCCGGGGCACCGGCCGCAACCCGGTCACCGACCCGGCCACCGGCGAAGTCTGGGGGTCCGTCCCGGACGKCACTCCGGAGGACGTGGACGCCGCCGTCGGCTCCGCCCAACGAGCCTTCCAGGGCGAGTGGCCGCGGCTCGCACCCTCCGAKCGGGCCGCCTATCTGCTGCGCATCGCCGAGGAAGTGGAGAAGCGCGCCGACGAGCTTTCGCTCACCAACACCCGGGAGAACGGCTCGCCCGTCTCCGAATCCTCCGGCGCGGCAGCGAACGCCGCGGGCATCTTCCGGTACTTCGCGACTCTCGCCGGCTATCTCGAGCGTGACGACGTGCGCGCCTTCCCGCGCGGCGGCGGCGAATCCGTGGTCCGACGCGATCCCATCGGCGTGTGCGCGCTAATCGCGCCCTGGAACTTCCCCATCAACCTCGTGGTCATCAAGCTGGCGCCCGCGCTGCTGKCCGGCTGCACCGTGGTGATCAAACCGGCGTCGCCCACCCCGTTGTCCCTCCGGGTGATCATCGACGCGGTGGCCGTCGCCGGAGTTCCGGCCGGCGTGGTCAACCTCGTCACCGGCTCCGGCCGGCTGGGCGACGCGCTGGTCAAACACCCTGGCGTGGACAAGGTGGCCTTCACGGGCTCCACGCCGGTGGGCCGGAAGATCGCCGCCGCCTGCGGGGAGCTACTGCGCCCCGTCACCCTGGAACTCGGGGGGAAGTCGAGCGCGGTTGTGATGCCGGACGCGGATCTGGACGCCATGTCCAAGGTCCTGATCCGCTCCTCCATGCGCAACACCGGGCAGACCTGCTACATCTCGACCCGCATCCTGGCCCCGGCCAGCCGGTACGAGGAAGTGGTCGACATGGTCACCGCCACGATCGCCGCCGGCAAGCAGGGGGATCCGCTGGATCCCGAGACCGTGTTCGGGCCGTGCGCCACGGAATCGCAGTACCGGACCGTGCTGGAGTACGTGGAGTCGGGGCTGGCCGAAGGCGCCCGGGCCACCACCGGAGGCCGGGCAGCGAACCTGGGCGGCGGCCTCGAAGACGGGTATTTCGTGGAGCCCACCGTATTCGCCGACGTCACGCCGGACATGCGGATCTCCCGCGAGGAGATCTTCGGCCCGGTGATCTGCATCCTGAAGTACGACGACGCCGACGGCGGTGTCGATGAGGCGGTTGAGCTGGCCAACAACACCGAGTTCGGCCTGGGCGGGCTGGTGTTCGGGACGGATCCGGAGGCTGCGCTGGCCGTCGCGGACCGGATGGACACAGGATCGGTGGGCATCAACTTCTTCGCCTCCAACCATGCCGCACCCTTCGGTGGACGCCACGACTCCGGCCTCGGCACCGAGTACGGCATCGAGGGCTTGAACGCCTACCTGAGCTACAAGTCGATCCACCGGAAGGTCTGACGCCCGGGCCCCGGGAGTGTCTGCCGGGCCAGAGGAGCCTCAATCCACGGGACATGCCCTCCCCTGACGCCCAGCGATGGACATAAGCCCGCTATGTCCATCGCTCAGGCGCAGCGCGGGGCATGTCCCAACGTGGCCGCGGGACATGTCCGTTCCGGGCGCGCGGCGAGGGACCTGCTCACTGCTTGGCAAAGCAGAAAGCCTGGGCAGCGCCGGAGGGCATGTCCGCTTTAGGCAGGCGCCAGGGAGGCCCCGACCATGCACCGTTGCGGTCCGCCACGCGCACCGGGCCGCATAGCCTTGGCGCAAGAGGGCCGGGCCTAGAATGGTCACGATGATGCCAGGACATATAGCCGCTGCTGATGGGAAGAACGTGCTGAGCGTCAGCGCGGGCATCATCACATCGGTCTGGTTGCCCGGCTCCATTGTTGACGTCCACGACGCCAGGGACGCCATGCGGGCTGTCGAGCAGATCAGCGGGGGAATCCCGATGCCGATGCTCTCTGAGATGACCGACGTGGAGATCAGCGCGGCCGCCAGGTACGAGTTCGCACAGACTACGGGTGTTGTGGCGATTGCGGTGCTMGGATCCAGCACCGTGGACCGAGTAGTCGCGGCGGCAATGAGCCGGCACACCCGGTATCCCCACGAGTTCTTCACGTCCCGGGACGACGCCATGGCTTGGCTGAACAACTTCACCGCCAGCGTCAGCCGGCCCGACGGATACACGGACGGCATTTCGGCCCTGACGTGACAGCCGCGGCCGGGGCGCGGTCAGCGTTCGTCAGCAGCGTCCGGGCCGCTAAGCCCTGTCCGCACCTACACCTTGTCTACAGCGGCGGCGGCCTCGGCCTCCTTGACCTGCCGGTTGGTCGAGGCCCAGCTGGCCAGGAGCCGCAACGCGTCCTCTGACGCCGAGCCCGGCTCGGCCGTGTAGATCAGCAGGGACAGTCCGGCGTCGGCCGAGACATCCATCGCCTCATACATCAGGTGAAKGTCCCCGACCGCCGGGTGGTGTAGGTGCTTGACCCCGGTGTAGTGCTGGCGCACATTGTGGGCGGCCCACAGGGTGCGGAATTCCTCGCTCCTGGTCGAGAGTTCCCCGACGAGGTCGGTCAGCCCGCGGTCGTAGGGGTCCCGGCCGGCCTCGGTTCGCAGGATAGCCACAGTGTCATTCGCAGCACGCTCCCAGTCCGGATAGAAGGTGCGCGATCGGGAGTCCAGGAAGATGAACCTGGCATGGTTGGCCGGGCGGGCGCTAGCCGCATACATGTCCGAATACAGGGCGTAGCCCAGCGGATTGGCCGCGAGGATGTCCATGCGACCGTTCCGCACAAAGGCCGGCGCGCTGGTGATGGCGTTCAGCGACAGCTGAACGCTCCGCCGCACGGACTCCGCAGGCCGGGGGCGACGACGGCTCCGGCTGCCCGGGGACGCTGCCCGGGCCAGATCGAAGAGGTGGGCCCGTTCGGMGTCGTCGAGMTGCAGAGCCCTGGCCACGGCTTCCAGCACGCCCTCCGACACTCCGGACAGGTTTCCCCGCTCCAAACGGGTGTAATACTCGACGCTGACGCCGGCCAGCAGGGCGACTTCCCCGCGGCGCAGTCCGGGCACCCGGCGTTTGGCGCCGTAGACCGGCAACCCCGACTGCTCGGGCGTGATCTTCGCCCGGCGCGAGGCAAGGAACTCGCGGACCGCGTCTCGATTATCCATGCCATCAACGTTAGGTGCTACGGCCCGCTAAGGGAGACCCTGCCAGTACCCCTATCAGCAGKGACTCCTTTAGCGTCGCGATGCACGGTTTGATGGATGGTGTTCCGTTGAACAACCCCCAGCGACGGAACAACCCCCAAAGACCAACAAGCAGGAGATTCATTGCTCACCGTCAACGCTTACGCATCCCCGTCCGCGACCGAGCCGCTCGTCCCCACCACGATCGAGCGCCGCGATGTGGGCCCGCATGATGTCCTGATCGAGATCAAGTTCGCCGGGATCTGCCATTCGGACATCCACACCGTCCGCGGCGACTGGGGACCMCAGTCCTACCCGCTGGTCCCGGGCCACGAAATCGCCGGAATTGTCACCGAGATCGGCTCCGCCGTCACCAAGCACGCTGTCGGAGACCGGGTCGGCGTCGGCTGCATGGTCAATTCCTGCGGCGAGTGCGTCAACTGCCAGGCCGGCGAGGAGCAGTACTGCCTGTCCGGCAACACCGGCACCTACGGCGCCGTCGACCGTGACGGCACCATCACCCAGGGCGGCTACTCCACCCACGTGGTGGTGACCGAGGACTTCGTGGTCACCATCCCCGAGGGCATCGAGCTCGACGTCGCCGCGCCGCTTCTGTGCGCCGGGATCACCACCTACTCGCCGCTCCACCACTGGGGCGCCGGCCCCGGCAAGAAGGTAGCGGTCGTCGGCCTGGGCGGGCTTGGCCACATGGCCGTCAAGATCGCCCACGCCATGGGCGCCGAGGTCACTGTCCTGTCCCAGTCGCTGAAGAAGCAGGAAGACGGGTTGCGCCTGGGCGCCGACCACTACTACGCCACGAGCGACGAGAACACCTTCACCGAGCTCGCCGGCAGCTTCGACCTGATCATCAACACGGTCAGCGCCTCGATCGACATCAGCTCCTACCTGCAGCTGCTGGCCCTCGACGGCGCCCTGGTCAACGTCGGCGCCCCCGCCGAGCCGCTCCCGGTGAACGCATTCGCCCTCATCGGCGGCCGCCGTTCCTTCGCCGGCTCGATGATCGGCGGCATCCGTGAAACCCAGGAGATGCTCAACTTCTGCGCCGAGCACGGCCTGGGTGCCGAGATCGAGGTCATCCCGGCCGGCAAGATCAACGACGCCTACGAGCGCGTCCTCGCCTCGGACGTCCGCTACCGCTTCGTGATCGATACCGCCACCCTGAACTAGAGGAATTGCCAGTGGAAATCMACGCCAAGAAGCCGAGCGTCAAGGGTCCGGGGCACATGTTTACCGGCGACGTCTGGTTTGACGTCATTGCGGCCCCGCAGCCCGAGCCGTCCCGCATGCGCGTCAACGCGGTGCACTTTGCCCCGTGCGCCCGCACGCCCTGGCACTCGCACGCCGTCGGGCAGACCCTGCACGTCACCGAAGGCGTCGGCCTGGTCCAGGCCCGCGGCGGCGAAGTGACCGTGATACGGCCCGGCGACACCATCTACACCCCGCCGGGCGAATGGCACTGGCACGGCGCCGCACCGGATCATTTCATGACGCACCTTGCCATGTGGGAAGGCGTTGGTCCCGACAGCGACCAGCCGGAGTCCGAATGGGGCGACCTCGTCACCGACGAGGAATACAGCAGCGCCACGTAACACCCAGTTCCAAACACCTGCGCTGCCGTTGCGGGGTCCCGCCACCCACCCGGGGAGGGGCCCCGCAACTGTACGCACAATCATCAGTGGTTTTGAGCCGGTGGTCTTGAGTAGATGGTCTTGACGCGGGGGACGTGACCCGGATGGTCCCGGCCGGGATCCGGCTACGATCCCGGGGTGGCCGGGACCATCCAGAAACCTACCACTTCGCCCGCCCCGGGCCCGGTAGTGCGCCGATAAGCCTGGGCGTAGACCGGCCCCGCGGCGAGGTCCACCTGTGCCTGCGTCGCCTTTCCGCAGTCGAGAGCCAGCTCGAGCTTCCCGCCGTCCCGGAGGCCGTCCTGGGTAATCGAAATATCGCCGGTGGGCGCGCCGACGCAGGCGGCCGTCACCGTGTACGTCCCCTTCGGCAAAGCCTTGACCCACTTGCGCACCCCGGCGCCGCCGAGCCCGCCGGCGCCTTCCAGGACGATCCCGTCCGGCCGGGCGCCGAGGACGGCCCCGAGGTCGTGCAGGTTGCGGCTCTCCGCCATGGCAAGTTCCGGACCCGCCGGGGACGGCGGCGGAGGCGCCGCGCGGCGCGTCCTGGCGGGTGCCGCCGTCGGATCTCCCACGTCGTCCGAGTACTCACACCCCGCCAGAGCCGTTGCCGCGCCGGCCACGGCCAACAGCAGCGCCACGCCCCGCATCCAATGTCTTCCCCGACCGGGCAGCTTGCCCAGTGACCTGCTCAGTGACATGCCCMGAGCCTACTGGAGCCGGGGCMCGCAACGCCGCGGGCGAGTCCCGGGGGCGGGCGCGGCGGTACCGCGGTGCCGATCTACTGCCCCGGCGGTCGGTACGACGGCGTCTTGCTGGCTGCTGCGTCGAGATCCTCCAGCGTCAGGAGCGGCTTGAGGGTCAGGCTCACGGCACCGGTGGAATTGATCATGAGCGATAGGGCGGCGGCGCTGGCCTGATCGGGGATGTCGAAGACCCCGAGGACGTCGGTGTCCCCGAAGGCGTAGTAGAAGCATTCGAGGGTGCCGCCCACCGACTTGAGGGCTTCGACCACCGCATCACGCCGCTTCGTGCCGCCTTCACGCATGAGGCCCTTGATGCCGTCGCCCACGTAGTTTGCTTCGAACAGATATTTGCTCATGGTTTTCCCTATCCTGTGATGCCCAGGATCTTGGCCTCCGCAGGTGTGCCCGCTACCCGACGATGGATGGTCCGAGGCTGGCCCCAGAGCGGGGCTCTGCCCACATGCTAGGCCTTCCGCCCCCACCCATACAACGGTTCGTTGACGGGCGGCAGCGGCGCCTCGGGCAATCCGGCCCTACCGCCGTGCGGTGGACAGGAACATAATCGCCGTATCAACCCTGAACGGAGCATGGAGGTGGTCGACGTGTCTGTTTACACGCTCGGAATTTGGCTGGTGCATCCGGGCCGCGAGAACGATTTTGTGCAGGCCTGGCGGGATCTGGCCCGGAAAACCAAGGAGGATTTTCCCAACGCCAAAGCCGTGCTGATGCACGACCGTGACGTCAAGAACCGGTTCATCAGCACCGGTCCCTGGGATTCCCTGGAACAGATTGAGCAGTGGCGGGATTCTGCCCTGTTCAAGCAGAGCGTCGAGGCAATGAAGGACATGCTGGAACATTTCGAGTCGCGCACCCTGGACGAGGCGGCCAGCATCGGCTGGGATGCCGCCGACATGTAACCTCTCCCGCACGGAGACCGGCTGGCGGCCGCCGGGTGGCCGCGCGGAGGCCGGGTGGCCGCGCGGCGACGCCCGTTCCGGCGGACTATTCGGACTGGAGCGCCTCAAACACKGCGGGCAGCAGGACATCGTTCCTGCCCCAGAAGGGGTCGAAAATCTCCACGTACCAGGCATCCGCCAGGACGAKGGCCAGAGTTTCGTTGGTCTCGGCCGCCCAGTCCCTGAGCTGGTCTTCGCCCACCGGTTCTTCGCTGCTTCCCAGCACGGTCACGACGGCGTCGTCCTGCACGGTCACGGGGATGGAGGCGGTGCTGGCCTCCCCCGGGGCGTGGACGACCGTCACCAGTTCGGTCCGGGTGGACAACGCCAGCAAAGCCGACGCCGTCTCCGGGTTGCAGAACGCCGTCACGTAGGCCCGCTGGGCGAGGCCTTCGACCTCCACGCCCGGCTGTGATTCCTTGGTGAAGAGCCCGTTCCGGTTGAGGCGGGCGAGCTCGCCGGCGATGGCGGTGGTCTCGTCGTCGAACCCGGGCGAGAAGACCCCCGGCTGGTACTGGCTGTTGCCCTCGAGCCAGCGGGCGGTCAGTTCGCCGGCGGCCGCGATTGTGGTGGCCTGCCGCCACACTTCGCGATCAGCGAGGAGCCGGCCGAAGCTGTCCCGTTCGGTCGTAAACCTGTCCTCTGACATTCAGGCCTCCTGTGCCGCGCTGTTTTCTGCAGGTCTTCTATGCAGGCTAGGCCAGTTGAGCCCTGCGGGGAACACTTCGGTCCCGGCACGTCCCGCAGACAGCCGAGCTCGCACCAAGGACGTCCTCAAGACCAGCCCCCACGCCCCTCCTGCCCCAGACGAGGAACGGGTGCGTTGGGCTAGAGTTCACACAGGGGGACCGCCCCAGAACGAAGTTTCCAGGAGCCGCCACGAAACGGCGGAGAAGCAGCCGGGAGTCATCAGTGCGGCATGGATCCAAGCCCACCATCCGCGACGTCGCAGAGACGGCCGGGGTCTCCGTAACCACCGTCTCCTACGTGCTGTCCGGCCGGTCCGGCGGCACCACCCGGATCAGCGAGGCCACCCAGGACCGGGTGCATGCCGCGGTCCGCGAACTTGGCTACGTGGCCAACCGGGGCGCCCGCGGCATGCGGCGGGGCCGGACGGAGCTGGTGGCCGTGGCCGTCGCGGACCTCGAGGACCCCCGGGACCGCGCCCTCGCCACGCTGCTGGCCGCCATCCTGCCGGAGCACGGCTACCAGACGGTCGTCCTGCTGGGCGGGGGTTGGCGGCAGTTCATGCTCGCCGGCGGCGCCGACGGCGTGATCCGCACGAGCGCCTCCGAGACTGCCGAAGACTCCGCAGCCATGGCGGAACTCGCCGCCCGGGGCGTGGCCCAGGTGCTCATCACCGACGACGCCGGAGCCGGCGCCCTTGACGCCAACCCCGACGGCATCCCGGATGTTCAGGCGGGATACGACGTCGTGCCCGCGGGAACCGAGAGCCCGGAGGCCCTGGCCGAGCGCGCCGTCACTGCGCTGCTCGGCCGGCTGCGGAGCTAGCAGTACAGCCAGCCCCGACTTCAGGCGTTCAGCGCGGCGGCTTCCGGCGCGGTGGTCTCCGGTGCTGCGGCGTCCCGGACGGGGCGCCGGGCCAGCCACGCGGCCACGATGGCGCCGGAGATGTTGTGCCACAGGGAGAAGACAGCGGACGGCAGCGCGGCCAGCGGGCTAAAGTGCGCCGTGGCGAGGGTGGCGGCCAGGCCGGAGTTCTGCATCCCGACCTCAAAGGCGAGGGCCCTGCGCGCCCGGTCGTCAAGGCGCCCCACCTTGCCGGCCAAGTACCCCAGGCCGAGCCCGAAGCCGTTGTGTAGCACCACAGCCAGGAACACGATGCCGCCCGCGGCGACGATCTTGCTGGCGCTTCCGGCCACCACGATCGCCACGATCAGCGAAATCACGACGGCGGACGCCCACGGCAGTGCCGGCAGAACCTTGGCCACGACCTTCTTGAGGAAGAGGCGGGCCAGCAGGCCTGCGACAACGGGCAGGAGGACGGTCTTGAGGATGTCCTGGACCATGCCGCCGGCGTCGATGCTCAGGTACGAGCCGGCGAGGAACAAGACCAGCAGCGGCGTGACGATCGGGGCAATCAGGGTGGACACGGACGCGACGGCCACGGACAGGGCCACATCGCCCTTGGCGAGGAACGCCATCACATTGGAGGCGGTGCCCGACGGCGCGCAGCCCACCAGGATCAGGCCCACAGCCAGTTMCGGTTCGAGGTGCAGGGCGACGGCGATCAGCCAGCCGGCGCCCGGCATGATGACGTAGTGGGCCACGATTCCCAGGGCCACCGCMCAGGGACGCTTGGCCACCGAGGCGAAATCGGGCGGGGTCAGGGTCAGGCCCATGCAGAACATGATGATGCCCAGCAGGAACGGCACACTGGGCGCCAGGGGTTTGAAGGCTCCGGGGAGCAGGAAGCCGGCAACGCCGGCCACCACGACGAGGATGGGGAAGATCGTCACCGCGATGCGCGCGATCTTTGCCTCGGCCGCGAGGGCGGGATTGAGGGGGACGTCGGCGGCGGTGCCCGCCTCCCGGGGCGAATTCGGAGTTTTAGTTGCCTCAAGCATCCAAGCATGGTGCCACCGCCGTCCGCGGACTGGCTACTTCGTGACCATCTGGTGGACAAATATGTCAGATTTATGGACTCTCGCCGGCCGGAGCGGCTCGGGGTCGGCTGCTCAGGCTGTGACGCGGCCCAGCATCGCGATGAAGTCGTCCGCCTGCGCGAGGTTGCGGGCCATCTTGGCGCGCTGGTGCGCCGCCTGCGCCAGGATTTCCGCGAGCCGGCCGGCACGCCCCGGGGTGTCCTGGCCGCCGGCGAGGAGTCCCAGGATTTCGGCCATTTCCTCGAGGGAGAAGCCCAGCGGCTTCATTTGCTTGATAAGCATGAGGCGGCCGGCGTCGTCCTCGGAGTAGACCCGGAAGCCGCCTTCGGTCCGGGACGTCGCCGGGAGAAGCCCGACGTCGTCGTAGTGGCGGATGGTGCGCAGGGACAGTCCGGTCCGTTCGGCGAGTTCGCCAATGTGCATGGTTGCAGTGCTCCCGATTGTGGCTGACCTGAGGCCGTCATGTGCATCTTCAATGCCAACTCTACCATCACGTTAGGGTAGGGTTTCATGAGTGGGTGAGCCCAGGACGGCGAACTCCCCACTCCCTCCGGCGCGGCGCGGCGCCCCACAATCATTGAAATCCGAAGGCTGTCTGTGCCTTCTTGACCACGAACGGAGCCAGCAATGGCCGCCAAAACTKCCGCAGATGCCCCGGCCTTCACGCCCKAGCAACTGCAATCCGTCCGGGGCGCCTTGAGGTCCCCGCGCCGGCTCAAAACCGAAGTGCTCGGCGGCCTTGTGGTGGCCCTGGCCCTCATCCCGGAGGCGATCGCCTTCTCGATCATCGCCGGAGTGGACCCGCGGATCGGACTCTTCGCCTCCTTCACGATGGCCGTCACCATCTCCTTCGTCGGCGGGCGCCCCGCGATGATCTCGGCGGCCACCGGCGCCGTCGCCCTGGTGATCGCCCCGCTCGTGAAATCCCACGGGCTGGACTACMTCGTCGCCGCGGTGATCCTGGCCGGCCTCTTCCAGATCATCCTGGGCCTGTCCGGGGTGGCAAAGCTGATGCGCTTCATCCCGCGCTCCGTGATGGTGGGCTTCGTCAACGCCCTGGCGATCCTGATCTTCCTCTCCCAGGTGCCCGAGCTGATCGGCGTCCCGTGGCTGGTCTATCCGCTCACCGCGGCAGGCCTGCTGATCGTCTTCGGCCTGCCCAGGCTGACCAAAGCCGTTCCGGCGCCTCTGGTGGCCATCGTGGTCCTGACACTCATCACCGTCCTGGCCGCCGTCGCCGTTCCCACCGTGGGGGACAAGGGAGCGCTTCCGGACTCACTGCCCTCCCTGTCTCTTCCCGGTGTGCCGTTCACGTTCGAAACGCTGCAGGTGATCTTCCCCTTCTCCCTCGCCATGGCCTTCGTGGGGCTGCTCGAATCCCTCATGACCGCGAAGCTCGTGGACGACATCACCGACACCCGCTCGCCCAAAACCCGCGAGGCCTGGGGCCAGGGCGTGGCCAACATTGTCACCGGCTTCTTTGGCGGCATGGGCGGCTGCGCGATGATCGGCCAGACCATGATCAACGTCAAGGCCTCCGGCGCCCGCACCCGGATCTCCACCTTCCTGGCCGGCGTCTTCCTGCTCATCCTCGTGGTGGCTCTCGGCGGCATCGTGTCCCTGATCCCGATGGCCGCGCTCGTGGCCGTCATGATCTTCGTTTCCGTTGCCACCTTCGACTGGCACAGCATCAGGCCCTCCACCCTCAAAGCGCTGCCCAAGAGCGAAACGCTCGTCATGGTCGCCACTGTCGCCGTGACCGTGGCCACGCACAACCTGGCGATCGGCGTCGGCGTCGGCGTTCTGGTCGCCATGGTCCTGTTTGCCCGGCGGGTGGCGCACTTCGTCACCGTGGAGCGGTCCCTGGCGGAGGGCGACGGCGGCCAACTCGCCACCTACAAGGTGGACGGCGAGTTGTTCTTCGCCTCCTCGAACGACCTCTACACCCAGTTCGAGTACGCCCTGGACCCTGACCGCGTGGTCATCGACATGCGCGACTCCCATCTCTGGGACGCCTCCACGATCGCCGCACTGGATGCCATTACAGAGAAGTACCGCCAGCACGGCAAGAGCGTCGAAGTGGTGGGCCTCAACGACGCCAGCCTGGCCATGCGCGAGCGGCTCGCCGGAAAGCTTGGCGCCGGGCACTAGCAGGCCGGCAGTGGCGGCTTGCTGGCGTCGGGGTTTGCCCGCCTTCGGAAGTTCCCGCCGGCGTGTTGCGCCGAACCGCCGGCGATTGGCGGCGTCGTGACTCTAAAGGTGGGGAGATTCGGCGGCAGGTCAGCTTGGGCGCGCCGGTCCGGTGGTGTTGCGGACCACCAGATGCGGTGTCCTGACCAGGTGAGCCGGGGCGTCGGCTCCTGCCAGCCGCTCGACCGCCCTGTCCACGGCGGCAGTGGCGAGGAGGGGCGCGTCCTGGCTGACAGAAGTCAGTTGCACATAGCTKAGCCGGGCAAACTGGCTGTCGTCGTAGCCCACCACTGACACGTCCGACGGCACGCGCAGCCCGGCGGTCCGAAGGCCCTCGATCACCCCTAGGGCTGACCTGTCATTGAAGGCGATCACGGCGGACGGGGGGTTGTCCCGGAGCGATGCGCAGGCCCTGAGCCCGTCTTCCTCGGTGAGGCCGCCCGGAACCACGAAAGGCTCCAGCCCCCGGCGGAGCATTTCGGTGCGAAAGGCATCCCGGCGCTGGTCGGCCGAGACTGCCGCCCCGCCGTCGACATGGACAATGCGTCGATGACCCAAGGCGGCGAGGTGTTCAACGGCCAGCCGGATGCCGGCGTGGTTGTCGCTGCTGACGGAGTCCACTTGGTCTCCGACGTCGTCGCGCAGGAGGCTTACAACCGGTGCCCGGCGTGCAAACCCGGCGAGCTCCTGGCTGCCCAGCGTCGGGGAGATGAGGATCAGCGCCTCGCAGCCCATATCCAGGAGCGCCTCCGCCGCCCGCGTTTCGGGCCGGCCGCTGGCAACCGCGCTCAAGGCGATTTCGTAGCCCCGTTCCGCGGCGCCGGCATAGGCGGCGTCGACGATCTCGGCGTGGAACGGCTCTGACGTGAAGAAGCTCAACCCGAGAAGCCTGGTCCGCGCGCTGCGCAACAGCCGGKCCCGGCTGTCCGGCCGGTAGCCGAGTTCCCGGGCCGCTTCAAGCACCTTCTTCCGGGTGGACTCGGCGGCGCCCGGGGCGCCGCGCATCACGATGGACACCAGGGCACGTGAGACGCCCGCGGCTTCGGCGACGTCCATGAGCGTAGGGCGGCGTTGCTGTTCGGTCATTCTTGCTCCTTGCTTTCAACCAGTCTATAGAACGTTCTAGACAATGACCGGCAGCAGGTGCATCATGGATCTACTAGAACGATCTATAACCCAGGCTAGGAGTTTTTCATGAGCTATCTGCAGCATCCGGTCAGCGGCGACCGGCCCGTCCGCGTCGGACTCATCGGCGCCGGTTGGATTGGCAAGTTCCACGCCGAGTCGGTGGCCCACCGGATTCCGGGTGCCCGTCTGGAGGCCATTGCCGATCCCGCCCTCCCCGCGGTCGAAGCCCTCGCTGGCCGGCTGGGAGTGCGCAAAATCAGCACGGACCCGGCAGACGTGATGAATGATCCGGACATTGACGCGGTCCTCATTGCGGCGCCGGCACGGTTCCATTCGGACCTGATTGCTGCTGCGGCCCGGGCCGGGAAGGACGTGTTCTGCGAGAAGCCGGGCGGCCGGACTATTGAGGAGTTGGACGGTGCCCTTGATGCAGCCGACGCTGCCGGCGTCATTGTTCAGTTCGGCTTCAACCGGCGCTATGCAAACGACTTCGCCGCGGCGCGGAAGCTGATTGACGACGGCGCCGTGGGAGTTCCCCAGTTGCTCCGGTCGCTGACGCGGGATCCGGGCACCGCGGCAGGCCTTGCCGCCCCCGAGCGGATTCCGCCGGGAACCATCTTCCTCGAAACCCTGATCCACGATTTCGACACCCTGAACTGGCTGAACCCGGGCGCCGTTGCGGTCCGTGTCCACGCGGTCGCCGACGCGCTGGTCGCCCCTGAGCGGAAAGCCGGCGGACTGCTGGACACCGCGGTGGTGACGGTGACGTACAGCAACGGTGCCATCGCGGTGGCCGAGGCCAATTTCAACGCCCTGTACGGCTACGACGTGCGCGGCGAAGTCTTTGGCTCGGCGGGCATGGTTACTGCGGGAGGACCCCAGGCGTCCAGCGCGACGAGCTACACCGCGGCCGGCATCGCCTCCTCCACCGTGCGGCTGAACGTGGATCTTTTCCATGACGCCTACACCGCGGAACTGGCCCACTTCGTCGACGCCGTCAAGGCGCGCCGCGGGAACCAGGCGGCCCCCGGAACCCCGGGCCCCGGCGGCACCGACGCCCGCAACGCCCTGGCCGTGGCACTGGCGGCGATCCGTTMGAACGAGACCGGGCTTCCCGTGGAGGTTTCCTCGATCGCCGAATTGCGGGCCGCCGAGCCCGCGCACCACGCCGTAGGGCAGGGAGAATGAGTTTCCGCCTGGCCGTTTGCGCCGAGATGGTCTATGGCGAGCTGGACCTCATCGAGAGGGTGCGGCGGATCCACGGACAAGGCTTCGAGGTGGAACTCTGGGATACGCGAGGGCGGGACATCTCCGCCCTCGCGGCCACGGGTGCCCGCTTCTCCTCGATGAGCGGTTACTTCGGCGGCAGCCTGATCAACCCCGAAAGCGCCGACCAGGTGGTGGCTTCGGCCGAAAAGCTGATTCCCACCGCGCTGGAACTCGGCGTCGAGCGGATGGTGGTCCACCCGGCCGAACTCGGCGAAGGCGGTCGCGCCGTCCGKCCCACGTACCGGTCCACGGGCCAAATGTGGCTGACCGGCCTGCGGACGCTCGAACGCCTTGCAGTACTGGGCGAGAAGCACGGCGTGACGTTTGCGCTCGAAAACCTTAACACCATCCTGGACCATCCCGGCATCCCGCTGGCCCGGGCCAAGGACACCCTCACCCTGGTCTCGGCGGTCGACCATCCCCACGTGAAGATGATGCTGGATCCGTACCATGCCCAGATCGGGGAAGGGAACCTGATCGAACTCGTCAGGGCTGCGCTGCCGTGGACGGGGGAGATCCAGGTGGCCGACGTCCCCGGCCGGTTCGAACCCGGCACCGGGGAAATCAACTACCGCGCTGTTGCGGCGGCGCTGAGGGTAGCCGGCTACTCCGGTGTCATCGGCCTTGAAGCCGGCGCCGCGGGCGGGCATGGACTGGCTGCAGGCGATGCCGCCCTGGCCGCTTTCCGGGCGGCGTTCGAGGACTGATCGCGGCCTGAGCGCGGCCACCGGGCCGCCCTGCCCMTGGGTAATGCCGCCGTGGCATGCTCCTGTGTCATGCCGCCGCCCCCGCTCTGCGCGGGGCCGCCCCTACCCCTGCGTGAGCCGGTAGCGTTCGATCTGCTTGAGCCGCCGCAGCAGGCTGTCGCGCCGGGGGTGGGGGACGGCGTCGGCCGGCTCGGCGGTGAGCTCGATGTGTTCGGTGCCGTACTGCCACAGCAGCAGGTCATCGAGCAGCCGGTCCGGGCCGGGGGAGTAGCGGTGGTCCAGGGCCTGGCGGACCTCGGTGATCCGGTTGGCGCTGAGAAGGCCGGCGAGCTGCATGGTCTGGTTGAGCCCGTGCGCTGCCATGAGTTCCGCAGCCCAGCCCCAGTCGTCGTCGACCTTCCGGTCCACGTGCGGCAGCAGGGTCCGCCAGACGTCGCGGATCCGGTTGGGCGTCAGCGGCGCGGCACCCTCGCCCTCCACATCCCAGTAACTGCGGACCTCCTCATAGCGCTCGTGCAGGTCCGAAAAGGCGCTTTCCACGGTCTCCAGCATGGCTGCCGTGGCGGTGAACTGCCGGTCGAAGTGCGGGGTCCAGGCCCGGGGGTCCTCGGCCTTGAAACGAATGTCGTGCTCGATCTCGCTCCAGGCGTGGGCGAACACGGTGCGGATCTGGCATTCGAAGAAGTAGCTGCCGTTCGGCGGGACATCCGGGTTGAAGACCTGCTGGTAGTCCTTGACGGCCTCGTTTTGGATGGTCCGCAGGATCAGGTGCCGGCTGGAGTAGCCGTAGGTGCCTGACTCGATCGAGCCGATGTCCTTTTCGCGGTCTCCGCGGCAGTCGAAGAGCTGGCGCTGGCGCTTAATGAGGTTGGCCGCCACCGCGTTTTCCGCCGGCAGCTTGGTGATCACGCGGATGCCCACCATGTCGTTCAGGGTCCGGAAGGGATCCGGGAACTTCAGCACCAGCGGCCCGCCCGGCTCCAGCGGTTTTTCTGTGCGGGAAATCTTCTCGCGGAAGGATTCGACGGTCTTGGTGCGGCCGGTGACGAACAGCGGCATGACCTCGGTGTCCTTGAACATGGTCCGCAGGGTGAGCAGGACCTCCCGGGTGACCAGTTTCAGCGCAGGCCGGACCCGCTCGTACAATTCCACGTTCTCCTGCACGGAATCGCGCAGGCTCGGGTCCAAACGCTCCCAGTTGCTCGCCATGCGTCCAGCTTACGGCGCACCCCCGACGCCCGCGCCCCCGCCACCCCCGTGGCCGGGCCGCCGGACGGCATGCGGGAGCCCGACCTGCGCGGGGCCGCGCGGCGTCCACTGTAGGCTCAGCACATGGCTGATGTGCGGCGGCRGACTTGGATCGCGGCCGCAGCGACGGTGACACTGGGGGCAGTCTCCGCCGCCTGTTCACCGGGCCCCARGGAGGACGCTGTGAAGAGGCAGAAGTATCACTATGGCGAGGACCCCAGCCAGTGGGGCGAGCTTTTCCTCCCGGACGTGGCCGCCCCCAAGGGCGTGGTGGTGGTGATCCATGGCGGCTACTGGCGTTCGCAGTATGGTGCGGAACTCGGCGAACCCCTGGCCAAGGACCTCGCCACGCACGGCATGGCCGCCTGGAACCTGGAGTACCGGCGGGCCGGCAACGGCGGAGGCTGGCCCAACACCTTTGCCGACGTCCTGGCCGGAATCGACAAGCTCGGTGAGCTCGCGGACGAGCACGGGCTCGGCCTGGACCGGGTGGTGGCCCTGGGGCACTCGGCAGGCGGCCACCTTGCCGTCTGGGCGGCGGGACGCAGCCGGCTCGCCGGTCTCGGCGCCCCGGACGCGGACCGTCAGCTGGTGCGCAGGGGAGACGACGACGGCGCGGTGCGGCTCACGGGCGTCGTGAGCCAGTCGGGATTGCTGAACCTGGCGGCCGCCGAGCGGCTAAATCTCAGCAACGGCGCGGTCAGCAATTTCCTCGGCGGCTCGTCGGAGAAATACCCCAAACGGCATAAATACGCGGACCCCATGAGTGCGGTGCCGTTGAGCGTGCCGATCTATGCCGTCCATGGCACAGAAGACGACACCGTGCCGTTCAGCCAGTCSGAGACCTACGCCGGAGCGGCCAAGGCGGCCGGTGCGCCGGTGCAGCTACTCAAGGTCCCGKGCGACCACTTCGCGCTCATTGATCCCAAGGCGCCCGCCTACCGGAAGTGCCGCGAACTGGTGCAGCAGATGCTGGCCTGACATCCGGGCTGCGAGGCCGGGTGGTGGATTTGTGCGGGCGGTGGCTCATGCCGGCCGCCGCCCTAAGGGGCCGGAAGCGCATAGACTGGACCCCAGGTGCGCCGGGAAGTCTGGTCGGCATAGTTTCGTCGACCCCACTGTGAGGACCCCATGAGCGCCCTGCCCCCTTCTCCCACACCTCCTCGCCTCACCGTTTTCGCCCGCGGCAGCTACGCGGAAGCGCTGCGCATCGGCGAAATCCTCCGCAAGGAAACCGTCGGCGGCGCGCTGCTGGTCGCAGCGGCGGTGGMGGCCCTGATCTGGGCCAACTCCCCGGCGTCGGAAAGCTACTTCGCGCTGCGTGACTTCACTGTCGGCTACGAGCCCTGGCACCTGGACCTGAGCCTGGGGGCCTGGGCCTCGGACGGGCTGCTGGCGGTCTTCTTCTTCCTGGTCGGGCTCGAACTCAAACGGGAGTTCGTTGCGGGAGACCTGCGCCAGCTGAGCAAATCCGTGGTGCCGGTGGCTGCGGCCGTGGGCGGCGTGGCCGTTCCCGCGCTCATCTACGCGGCCGTCAACGTCGCGGACGCCGGGACCCTGCGGGGCTGGGCGATCCCCACCGCCACGGACATCGCGTTCGCGGTCGCCGTGCTGGCGCTGATCGGTTCGCACCTTCCCAGCGCGTTGCGCATCTTCCTGCTGACCCTGGCCGTCGTGGACGATCTTCTCGCCATCACCATCATCGCGGTCTTCTACACGAGCGAACTCCATCCGCTCCCGCTTCTGCTCGCTCTGCTTCCGCTCGGCCTCTACACATTCCTGGTGCAGAAATACCGGCGGTTCTTCGGCACTCACGGGCTGGCCGCCTGGGTGATCCTGCTGCCGCTCGGCKCCKCAACGTGGACGCTGGTCCATGCGTCCGGCATCCACGCCACCGTGGCCGGTGTCCTGCTCGGCTTTGCCGTCCCTGTGATCCGCTCCCGGGCCAGCGGCGGTCCCGAGGCCGGACCCGGCCTCGCGGAGATCTTCGAACACCGGTTCCGCCCGATCTCGGCCGGCGTCGCCGTCCCGGTCTTCGCATTCTTTTCCGCCGGGGTGGCCATCGGCGGCCTGCAGGGCCTCGGCGCCGCCCTGACCGATCCCGTGGCGGTMGGCATTATCCTGGCCCTCGTGCTTGGAAAACCCGCCGGTATCCTGGGCACGACGTGGCTCATCACCAAAGCCACCCGCGCCCGGCTGGACGGCTCCTTCAAATGGATCGACGTTTTCGGCCTGTCGATCCTGGCCGGTATCGGTTTCACGGTGTCGCTGCTGGTGGCCGAACTGAGCTTCGGCCAGGGCACTGTCCACGAAGACCACGCAAAGGTCGGGATCCTCGTGGCCTCGCTGCTCGCCGCGCTGCTCGCCAGCGCGGTACTCCGGGCCCGCAATACGCACTACCGCCGCGCGGAAGAGGAAGAAAGGATCGACTCGGACCACGACGGCATCCCGGACGTATATCAGCAGGGCCATCCGGCAGGCTAGGGCTTCGGACTGCCGGGGGGAGTAGATTTGGTGGTGGGGCGAAGGCGACGCCCGGAGCACGTATGATACCCCAAKGGGTATCATTATTGAGCTGGAACAAGCGCGTCGGGCCACCGGCGCCCTCGAAAGGAACAGGCATGAAGAGCATTTCCGTCAAGGACCTGGCCGCCCTGGGCGAAGTCACTGAAATCGTCGATGTCCGCGAGGACGACGAATTCGCGGCGGTCCGCGTCCCCGGCGCCAGGAGCATCCCGCTCTCGCGGTTTGTGCAGTCCCTCGACGAGGTTCCGGCCAGCGGCACCATCTACGTCATGTGCGCCGCCGGGGGCCGCAGTGCCCAGGCCACCACCTACCTGGAAGACCAGGGTTACGACGCCGTCAACGTCACCGGCGGAATCATGCAGTGGCAGGATGAGGGACACCCCGTCAACCGGGGCTGACAGCCCGGGAGGGGCCATGGAAGTCATTGTCATCGAGACCCCGCAGCTCGGGGACCGCAGCTACCTGGTCCACGACGGTGCGGTGGCCCTGGCGATCGACCCGCAGCGTGACACGGACCGCATCGAAGCGGCCGCCCGCGACGCCGGGGTCACCATCACCCACGTGGCCGAGACCCACCTGCACAACGACTACATCACCGGCGGCCTCATCCTGGCCCGCGCGCACGGCGCCGACTACCTGGTGAACGCCGCCGATCCCGTGGCGTTCGAGCGTACGCCCGTCGCCGACGGCCAGACGGTCCGGGTGGGCGCACTTACCGTCAAGGCGGTCGCCACCCCGGGCCACACGCACACCCATATGTCGTACATCGTGGACGACGGCCAGAAGCAGGCCGTCTTCTCGGGCGGKAGCCTGCTCTACGGCTCGGTCGGGCGCACGGACCTCGTTGCCGCGGCGGACACCGTCGGCCTGACTCACGATCAGTACGCCTCGGTCCGGCGCCTCGTCGCGGAGTCCGKGCACGACGCCGCGCTGTTCCCGACCCACGGGTTCGGCTCGTTCTGCTCCTCCGGGCCGGCCTCCGGTGCCCGGTCCTCCACGATCGGCGAGCAGCTCGCCGCCAACCACGCCCTGACGGACCCCGACGAGGACCACTTCGTCCGCCAGCTCATCGCCAACCTCACGGACCACCCCTCCTACTACGCCCACATGAGCCCGGCCAACGTCCGCGGACCGGGACCCGCCGATCTGGCCGTCCCCGAATCGCTCGACGCCGCCGAGCTCGCCCGGCGACTGGACGGCGGCGAGTGGGTAGTGGACCTGCGGCAACGTGTGGCCTTCGCCAGCAGCCACCTCAAGGGCAGCGTCAGCTTTGAATACGGCACGGGTTCCAGTTTCACCACCTACCTGGGTTGGGTGTTGCCGTGGGGTGAACCGCTGACCCTCGTGGGCTCGCAGGAAGATATCGAGAAGGCCATCCGTGACCTCTCCCGGATCGGCATCGAATCCCCGGACGCCGCCGTCGGAACCGACCCGCATGCCCTTGCGCCGCAGGCCGCCCTCGCTTCGTACCCCCGCGTGGACTGGGACGGCGTGCTGACCGGCCGGGCCGCCGGGGACACCGTCCTGGACGTGCGCCGTGCCGATGAATTCGCCGCGTCCCGGGTGGTGGGCGCGGTCAACATCCCACTGCACGAACTGCTGCTGCACCTTGAGGACGTCCCCGCCGGGAAGCTCTGGGTGCACTGCACGTCCGGGTATCGCGCCGGGGTCGCCGCGAGCCTCCTCCAGCGCGCCGGCCGGGACGTGGTCCACATCGACGCCAGGTTCGCCGACGCCGGACCCGACGGGATCGCCGTGGACACCGCCGCCGCCTGAGCCTCAGCGGCCGGGTGGCTGCGCGGCCCGGCACGACGGGCTGCACAGCCGCGCCCCGGACACGCGGGGAGCTGCGAACAGGTGCGGCAACACACGGCACCGGACCCGAATCTCTGGCAGAGTATGACCATGCTCACAGTTATTGGCGAGGGGCTGGTTGATGTTGTCCAGCGTTCCTCCGGCGTCCAGGCCCATGTCGGCGGCAGCCCCCTCAACGTAGCGGTGGGGCTGGCGAGGCTGGACCATCCGGTCCAGTTCATTGGCCGCTACGGCCGGGATGCCTATGGCGAAGCCCTGGCGGCGCACCTGAAATCGAGTTCCGTGCTGCTGCCGCTGGCACCCGACGGGCTTCCCACCAGCGTGGCCGCCGCTCTGATTGACGACGCCGGCGCCGCCACTTACACCTTCGACCTCGCCTGGGAGCTCCCCGGCGTCGCGGCGCGCCTGCCGTTCCTCCTGCAGGGAACCACGCTCCTGCACACCGGCTCCATCGCCACGATGCTGGCGCCCGGCGCGGCCGAGGTGCTTGCCGCCGTCGAGCGTGCCCACCCGTCGGCCACGATCAGCTTTGACCCCAATTGCCGCCCCAGCATCATCCCGGACGTGGACTACGCCCGCGGGCAGGTCGAAAAGTTTGTGGCTCTCGCAGACGTGGTGAAGGCCTCCGACGAGGACCTTGAATGGCTCTACCCTGGAACGGACCCGTTGGACTCGGCCCGCCGCTGGCTGGCGCTGGGCGGCTCGGAGGGGCCGGCCATGGTGGTGGTGACTCGCGGCKGCAAGGGCCCCTGGGGCATCAACGCCGCCGGTGTTGCGCAGTTCGCCGCTCCCGCAGTGTTGGTCGCGGACACTGTCGGTGCCGGCGATTCGTTCATGGCCGCGTTGCTGTCCGGGGTGGTGGACCTGGGCCTGGATGGGGCACAGAACCGCAAGGCGCTGCGCGAACTCTCTGCCGAAAGCCTCCGCGATCTCCTTGCCCATGCCTCCCGCGCCGCCGCCGTGACCGTGTCCCGCGCCGGCGCCAACCCGCCCACGCGCGCGGAGCTGGCCCGGATGGAGCTTGGTAGCGTGGGGACCGGCAACGCATAGCAGGCAGTACCCGAACAGCCGGCAGTACCGAACAGCAACCAGTTCAGGAAAGGCAGCCATGACAGCCCACGATCCTTACGCGCCGCTGCCCGACGTCCCCGCTTTCGACGTCAGCAGCGCATCCTTCCACGACGGCGACACACTTCCCCCCGCGCAGCGAAGCGGGGTTATGGGCGCCGGCGGCAAGGACGAGTCCCCGCAGCTGAGCTGGAGCGGCGCCCCGGCCGGCACCAAGAGTTACGCGGTGACGGTCTTCGACCCGGATGCCCCCACGGCCAGCGGTTTTTGGCACTGGGCCGTGCTCAACATCCCGGCCGATGTCACGTCACTGCCCGCGGGCGCCGGATCCCGCGACGGCGCGGCCCTTCCGCCCGGCGCGCTCCAGCTGAAGAACGACGCCGGATTCGCCGGCTACGTCGGCGCCGCCCCGCCCAAGGGACACGGCCCGCACCGCTACCTGATCGTGGTCCATGCGGTGGACGTCGACAAGCTCGACGTCGGCGGRCACGRCAGCCCTGCCAGCCTTGGCTTTGCCCTGTTCAGCCACACCCTGGGCCGGGCCAGGCTGACCGGGCACTACGAACAGCACTAGAGGGCCGCGCCGCCGTCGAAGTCGCCGGAGACTCTCGAGTTCGCCGGAACGTCCCGGCGAACTGGACGCTTTCCGGCGACCCCGGCGCAGGGGCCCGCGCGGTTGCACGTCCGGGAGGCGGGATCGGGACCGCGGCGGCCAACGTAGACTGGCTGTATGCGGCTCGTAGCAAGCGACATCGACGGAACGATCCTCAGTCATGACGGAAAAATCAGCGACCGGACCGTCCGCGCGTTCCACGCCTGCCGCGACGCAGGGGTGGAACTCGTCTTCGTCACGGGCMGCCCGCCGCGCTGGMTCCACCCCCTCCAGGACCAGTTGGGGCATGCCGGCACCGTCATCTGCTCCAACGGCGCCGTGGTCTGGGACCTCGAGGCGGACCGCATGCTCTCAGCCCGTGCGCTGGAGCTGGACGCAGTGTTCGAGGCCCGCCGCATCATCCGGCGGCTGCGCCCGACTGCACTGTTTGCCGCTGAAACCCTGACCGGCTTCCACCTGGAACCGGGCTTCCTCAACTCCGGCACAAGCCCGCTGCTGGCTGAATTCACGCCCGCCCCGCTGCACAGCACCCTCACGGCCGACGACTCCGTGGTGAAGTTCATGGCCATCGTCCGGGAGGGCACCGCCGACGAATTCCTGGCCGAGGTGACGCCCGCCGTCGCCCATTTGGCTGCCGCGACGCACTCGGCGCCGAACATGGCCCTGCTGGAACTGTCCMTGCCCGGCGTCAACAAGGCCGTGACCCTCGCCGAATACGCCGCCTCCCTGGGCATCGGCCCCGCAGACGTGGTGGCGTTCGGTGACATGCCCAACGACATCGAGATGCTCCGCTGGGCCGGGGACGGTTACGCCATGGCCAGCGGCCACCCCGAGGCCATCCGCGCCGCCGGCCAGCAGGCGCCGCACTTCGACGACGACGGCGTCGCCCAGATCCTCGAGGCCAAGCTCGCCGAACTCGGCCTGCGGCTTCCCTGAGCTCCACTCCCGACCAACACTCCCCGCGGTGACTTCCCGGTCACCGGATTCCCAGCGGGCGGTCAACTGGCGTTCACCTTGGCCTCCTAGGCTGAAGGCTCGCGACAGATCGTTTGACCGATAGTGGGGAAAACATGGCCAAGTACCGCGTCAACAAAACGGACGACMAACCTCTGCATCCGGCCGAGCCGGACCGGCACTGGCGGCAGTTGCGCCAGGGCGACCGCGTCAGCGTCCGGCTGGCCCCGGGTTTCGAGACCGGCGGCCTGGTGGACGCCGTGACGGCCGACCACAGCGTTGTCTGGGTGGACCTCGACGGCGGCCGCGGCCGGACGCTCCTGCACTGCGGCGACGGCGTCGAAATCCGGCCGCACGACTCCTGACGCCAGCGTCCGCTAACGCMGGGTCGCCCATGCCGCGTTCCGCTCAGCCCGCTCCGGACCGGGGTCCCGCGCGGCCGGATCGGGGCTCGGGTACGCTTCAGGAGTGACGAACCCGCACCCCTACTTTGCCCCCGGCGGGAACCCCGGCGGGAATCCTGACGGCACCCGCGGCGGCGGCCCGGAGCAAGCCGTGCCGGGGGACCAGGACACAGCCCGGGCACCCCTCGCGATGGCCCACCKGGGCTTCTCCCTGGACGGGCTGGAGAACTCGATGGCCGCGTTCCGCGCCGCCGTCGACCTCGGATTCCGGCACCTGGAAACCGACGTCCACACCACTGCCGACGGCGTGTTGGTGCTCTTCCACGACAAGACCCTGGACCGGGTCACCCAGGAACGCGGCCGGATCGCCGACCTGCCCGCCGCGGCCGTAGCCCGGGCCAGGATCGGCGGAACTGAACCGATCCCGCTGTTCGAGGAACTCATCGCGGCCTTCCCCGACGTCCGGCTCAACATCGACGTCAAGGACTGGAATTCCGTCGACGCCCTGGCCTCCGCAATCGAACGCCACGCGCTGCACGACCGCGTGCTGGTCGCCAGCTTCTCGGACCGTAGGCGCCGCGCCGTGCTTCGGCAGTTGAGCCGTCCCGCCGCGGGCTCTGCGGGCACGGTGTCCAACGCCGTGTTCGTCCTGCTGGGACCGGTACTGCCGGCGACGCTGATGGGCTTCGTGGCGCGTCGGGCCCTGCAGGGGGTCCATGCGCTCCAGGTGCCGGTCCGCTACGGCGCGGTKACCGTGGTGACGCCCGGCTTTGTCCGGCGGGCGCACCGGCACGGCCTGCAGGTGCACGTCTGGACCGTCAACAAACCGTCGGAAATGCACCGTTTGCTCGATCTTGGCGTCGACGGGATTGTCACGGACCGCGCCGACCTGCTCAAGACGGTCCTCACGGAGCGCGGGACCTGGGCMTAAACACCGCGTCTTGTCAGCGTCCCGAGCCCTCCGGACTGGCAGGATAGTGCCATGCGTATCCTCATCGCCCCGGACAAGTTCAAGGGCTCCCTGACCGCCGCCGAAGCCGCCTCMGCCATCGCTGAAGGCGCCCTGCGCGTCTATCCCGACGCCGAAGCCATCCAGTTTCCGGTGGCCGACGGCGGCGAAGGGACCTTGGAGGCGGCCGTCGCGGCAGGCTACGAGGAAAGGCTCAACGCYGTCGTGGGTCCGATCCTGGCTCCGATCGGTGCCGCGTGGGCTATCCGCAAGGACGCCTTCGGCGKGGCCACTGCGGTGATTGAAACGGCGCAGGCATCCGGCCTGGCGCACATGGAACCGACGCCTGCCAACGCCCTGCGGGCCCACAGCTACGGCTGCGGCCAGCTGGTCGCCGCCGCCCTGGACGCAGGGGCCACGGAAATCGTGCTGGGCGTKGGCGGTTCGGCCATGAGCGACGGCGGCAGCGGCGCACTCCGGGCGCTCGGCCTCAAGCCGCTGGACGCCGCCGGCAACGTGGTGCCCCTCGGCGGCGGGTCGCTCGCCGACGTCGTGACGGTGGATGTCAGCGGGCTGGATCCGCGGCTGTCCGCCGTGAAGTTCAGGATCGCCGTCGACGTGCGGAACCCGCTGTTCGGCAGCGACGGCGCCGCGCACGTGTTCGGCCCGCAAAAGGGCGCCGACGCGGATGCWGTGGAGCTGCTCGACGCCGGCCTGCGCAACTGGGCMTCGGTCCTGCGCGAGTCCACCGGCCGGGACGTCAACATCCCCGGAGCCGGTGCGGCCGGCGGCTTCCCGGCGTCGTTCCTGGCCTTCAGCAACGCCGCCCTGGAGGGCGGATTCGAGCTCGTGGCCGGCCTCACCGGGCTGGCGGAAAAACTCGCGGTGGCCGATCTGGTCATCACCGGGGAAGGCTCCATGGACAGCCAGTCGCTGACCGGCAAAGCGCCCATCGCGCTGGCCGATGCCGCCCACGCCCGCGGCATACCGGTGATCGTGGTGGCCGGCCGGATTCTCGTCACCCCGGAGGACCTTGCCCGGCACGGCGTGGTGGCCGCGGCCCAGCTGCTGGATGTCGCCGCGAGCCCCGACGACGCCGTCKCCAACGCCGCCAAGTACCTTGCGTGGGCCACCAGCCAGGTCCTCGAAGGGGCCTGACGGCGGCTCCGATTGCAGGGGCGCCGAAAGCAGGAGCGACGAAAGCGCCGATCGCCGGGGCCGCGACCTGCTGACCGATGCTCGCGGGGATCAGGTGCCTGTCTCGTAGTGCGGTTCGGCCACCGGCTTGGACTCGGGGGATCCCTTCTCCCGCAGATAGACCGACGCGCCCACCAGTACGGCGACCGCCAGGAATTCGCTCTGCCAGTTCTGGAACGACTCAAACCAGAAACGGCTCGTCGCGAGGTAGCCCAGCACCGTGACCGTCGGCTGGCCGTGGGCTTGCTGATCGTCGTTGTAATCGGCGCTGCCGCCGATTGCGTGCAGAACAAACGACATCAGGAAGAGCAGCAGGAACATGATCGACAGGGAGTGTTCGTAAAGTTTCAGGACCCACCCGCCGCGCCGGACGGGCCAGGGCGTGGACGCCCTGAGCTTGGCCTGCCGGGGATCCTCGTCCTGCGGGGCGGCGCGGCCCATGGGCTTGGACTCCGAGGACCCTTTCTGGAACAGGAAGACCGTCAGCAGGACATACATGCCCATCTGCAGGAATTCCGACTCCCAGTTCTCAAACGTCGCCTCCACGAAGGCCCCCGTACCCAGGTACTGCAGGACGCTCACCGCCGGCTGGCCGTGGGCCAGTTGGTCCTCGCTGTAACTGGCTGCCCCGCTGAGGACCATGCCGCCGAAGAAGGCGATGAATAGCGCTGCGTTGGCCAGCAGCAGCYCGCGTTCCTTGACCCACTTGCCCATGGTTCCTCCCGTGCCTGCGGCGCGCCGCTCCTGTGAAACGTCTGTCATTGTGGCTTCTCCTCCAGGCCCTTCCGGCGGAGTGCGGCAGGGACAAAGACCATCAGCAGCACTAGGACAGCCAGCAGGCCGACGCCGGCCATCACGCCGGCCGTCCGGCCCAACGTGACATCGAAAATGAGGGACGTGGTGCCCACGCTCAGCAGCATGACGCCGCCCAATGACACCTTCGCGATGGTGTCGGCGCTGGCCACGAGGGTAGCTTTCAGCCCTTGCCGGAAGAGCCGGCGGTGCAGGCTCACCGGCAACAGGATCGAGGCCGTGGTGAGCGCGGCTACGATGACGTTGGCGAGGTACAGCCCGGTCTGGTAGCCGTCCAGCGTCTCGAAGCGGGCCTGGAACGGCAGTGTMAGGAGGAAGCCGGCCAGAATCTGGACCCCGGTCTGGAGTACCCGCAGTTCCTGCAGGAGTTCCACCCAATTCCGGTCCATCCGCTCAGCCCGCGATTCGTCCCTGCCGTCATCCTGCGGCGCCGCCGGGCCTGTCATGACTGCTCCTCCGCGCAAACTGAAATCCCCGGACTCCCCATGAACACTGAAGTCCCTGTGAAGCGGGCGCGGTGTGCGCCCCACCCTCAACCTAGGCTTGAGAGTTGCCAAAAACAAGTCGGTAGTAAGTTTGCTGACTACTTTGCGGTTAGGGTAGAAACTGCGTACTTYGCCGGGATAGTTTCATTTCGCCGGGATAGTTTCAYAGGGGCCGGTCAGCGCCGGTCCGAGGAGCATCCCTGGAAAACCGACACGTTGGGTAGGTGGACTATGACTGACTCAAGCAGCGCCGCACAGAAACAGCAGGACCAACCGAAGGACCCCCGCACCGGCTACTACTCGGGGTCCTTCCCGGAGCAGGTGCAGGAACAGCCGGGCCTCACCGCGCCCATGGAACCGAAGCCGGACCACGGCGAGGAAAGCTACCGCGGCAGCGGTGCGCTCAGCGGCAAGGCTGCCCTGATCACGGGCGGCGACTCCGGGATCGGCAAGGCAGTGGCGATCGCCTTCGCCCGGGAAGGCGCCGACGTCGCCATCTCCTACCTGCCGGAAGAGGAAGAAGACGCGCAGGACACCGCCGCGTGGATACGGAAGGCCGGCCGGAAGGCCGTACTGCTGCCCGGCGACGGCCGCAGCGAGGACTTCGCGGCGAAGATCGTGAACGACACGCTGGCCGAGTTCGGCCGGCTGGACGTGCTGGTGCTGAACGCGGCCTACCAGAAGAACCGGGACAGCTTCGAGTCGCTGCCCACGGAGGAGTTCGACCGCGTCTTCAAGACCAATCTGTACTCGCTGATCTRGACGGCCCGCGCCGCCGTCCCGCACCTCAACGCCGGCGCCTCGATCATCACGACGGCCTCCATCCAGGCATTCAAGCCTTCGCCCGAACTCATCGACTACGCCATGACCAAGGCCGCTCAGGTTACCTTCACCAAGGCGCTGGCGCAGGAACTCGGGCCGAAGGGGATCAGGGTCAACGCCGTGGCCCCGGGGCCCATCTGGACTCCGCTAATCCCTGCGACCGCGTGGCCGGACAAGCTCCCCTCCTTCGGCCAGGACACACCCCTGCAGCGCGCAGGCCAGCCCGCGGAGCTCGCGCCGGCCTATGTGCTGCTCGCCTCGGACCACGGCTCCTACATTTCCGGCGCGGTGCTGCCCGTCACCGGGGGCAAGGGCCTCTGAGCTGAACCCCGACGGCGGGACGCATCCGGCCGGAGTGCCGGGCCTCAGCCAGTTCGGCGCAGAAGACCAAGACAAGTGCAAGTTAGCCCGGAGCAGGACGCTCCGGCGGAGCGGAGGAACACATGAGTTCAGAAAACACCACTACCGAGCCCGGATCCGGTGCCAGGAGCGGCGACGCCGCTGTCCCCTCGGCTGACGCCGAGATGGATGCATCGAACACCGAAAAGCCCGACGCCGGACGTCCCTTCTCCTCGGAGTCCGGCCAGGATGCGGCCGCGCTGCMCGACGGTTCCTGCACGGACCTGCCGAAGGAGAAGTCGCCGGAGAAGGGCAGCGACAACGAGGAACCGTTCGACGCCGGCTAAACCGGCTGCCGCCACAACCAGCCGGGCCGGGGCCGGGCCACCACACGGTGGCCCRGCCCCGGCCTCTTGGCTTTGGCGGTGCGGGCGGTAACGGGAGATGCCGCTAGCGGCGCTTCTTCGGTGCGCGCTTCGCAGCGGCCTTCACCGCCGCCGTCGCAACGGACGCCGGATCCTCCGTTTCGGGCTCCGCCACCGTGCCGCGCGCCTTCGCGATCGCCTTCATGCCGTGGTAGATCACCAGCGCGGCGGCCGAGCCGAGCGCGATGCCGTTGAACGTCAGGTCGCCGACGGTCCACGTGTAGTTCGCGATGCCGATGATCAGCGCCACGGCGGCCGTGGTCAGGTTGATCGAGTTGGAGAAGTTCACCTTGTTCTGGACCCAGATCTTGACGCCCAGCACGCCGATCATGCCGTACAGCATCGTGGCCGCGCCGCCCAGGACGCCGGCGGGGACAGTGGCGATGAGTTCGCCGAATTTCGGTGAGAAGCTCAGCACCACCGCGAAGATGCCCGCCACCCAGTACGCCGCGGTGGAGTACACCTTGGTGGCAGCCATGACGCCGATATTCTCGGCATAGGTGGTGGTTCCGGACCCGCCGCCAAACCCGGCCAGCATGGTTGCGGCGCCGTCGGCCAGCAGCGCCCGGCCGGACACGCCGTCGAGGTTCTGGCCCGTCATGGCGGACACGGACTTCACGTGACCGATGTTCTCCGCCACCAGCACCAGCACGACAGGCACGAAGAGGCCCACGACGCCGAGGTGGAATTCCGGGGTCTGGAAGTGCGGCAGGCCAACCCACGTGGCGCCGTCCATCTTGGCGAAGTCCACTTCGCCCCGGATCATCGCGACGAGGTAGCCCACCACGACGCCCACCAGGATGCTCAGCCGGCCCAGGATGCCGCGGAACAGCACGCTGACCACAATGATGACGGCCAGCGTGATGAAGGCGGTGACGGGGGCTTTGTCGAAGTTGCTCTTCGCGGCGGGCGCCAGATTCAGGCCGATCAGGGCGACGATCGCGCCGGTCACGATCGGCGGCATGAGCCGGTTGATCCAGCCGGCGCCGAACTTCTGCACCACGGCGCCGACGACGGCGAGGGCTGCGCCGGCCAGCACGACGCCGCCCAGCGCCCCGGGGATGCCGAACTGCTGCTGCGAGGCGAGGATCGGTGCGATGAACGCGAAGCTGGAMCCGAGGTAGCTCGGAACGCGTCCCTGGGTGATGACCAGGAACAGCAGGGTGCCGRTGCCCGAGAAGAACAAGGTGGTGGCCGGCGGCATGCCCGTGATGATCGGGACCAGGAAGGTGGCGCCGAACATGGCCACGACGTGCTGCATCCCGATCCCGATMGTCAGCGGCCAGGTGAGCCGCTCATCCGGCCTGACGACCTCACCGGGGCGGACGGACTTGCCGGTGCCGTGGAGCTTCCATTTGGTGCCGAGCATGCTCATTGCCGGGAGCCTTTCAGAGAGTGTGGGGCCGGAGCGGAAGGAATCTTCCAGGCAACTTTACCGCGCAGGGTCTTGACGCCGTTCCCGTGGGCGCCCGGCGCCGGGGCGTGTGTGCCCGGGCCGCGTGATGCCGAAGTCGATGCGCCCGGGCCGCATACACGGGCCGCATACCCTGCACTACTGTGCCGGACATCACAGGGCGCGGCGGGAAGCAGGCGCTGCTAGTTGAAGTTGCAACTATGGACAGCAGGAGACGCCAGCCGCCGGACGGTGCGCCGGCCCAGCGAAAGGGACGCGAATKACGATMGCCCATGAAGAAGCAGTAATCGACGCCGCAGCGGTGGACGCCATCTTTGCCGAGGCCCGCACGGCGAACGCCTTCACCGGCGACGTTACCGACGATCAGGCCCGTGCCATCTACGAACTGACGAAGTTCGGCCCCACCGCCTTCAATTCACAGCCGCTGCGCGTCACGTACGTGCGCTCGGATGAAGCCCGGGCCACGCTTGTGGACGCACTTTCCGCCGGAAACCGCGCCAAGACGGCATCCGCGCCCCTCGTCGCAGTCCTGAGCTACGACACCGCCTGGCAGGACCAGTGGGACAACTTCCTCCCCGGCTACAACGCTCCCAAAGCCATGTACGACGCCGCGCCTGACCTTGCCGCGGCCACGGGCAACAACAACGCCCACCTGCAGGCCGGCTACTTCATCCTCGCGGTCCGMTCCCTGGGCCTCGCCGCCGGGCCCATGACGGGCGCGGATTTCGCCGCCATCGACGCCGCATTCTTCCCCGACGGCAGCCAGAAGAGCTTCCTGGTGGTCAACGTCGGGCAGCCCGGTGCGGACGCCTGGGGCGCGGCCAAGCCGAAGTTCGCCTACGAGGACGTCGTCCGCACCGTCTAAGGACTGTCTAAGCACCTCCGGCACTGTTTTTCCGCGGAGGTGCCTCCGGCACTGTTTTTCCGCGGAGGTGCCTCCGGCACTGT
>NZ_JBFTHK010000025.1:0-37517 GCF_056394205.1 Arthrobacter sp. 10T413_2
GGCCCTGAACCACGTGGGGATGGCCATCTCCTTCGGCCTCGGCCTGACGGCCTATAAGGGCGAACATGAACTGGTGAACCTTCGGGAGTTCTACCACCCGAAGTCCGCCCAGGGCATGGCCTTCGTATCTGCCTTCGACCCTGCTGAGCGCCGCCTMGCGATCATTACGCCGGGCCCGCACCACGGCGTGGACCAGATCATGCCGACCATCCTTGACTCCCGGGAGCACATGTTCTTCCAGGTCCGTCACAGCGATCAGGACTCKACGCTGAACGAGACCCCGTACGAACGGGTCGCCGCGTCGCTGGCGCKCCTKGATAAGCTCCCGGCCGTGCACTCGGCCGATGTTTCCGCCGAGAAATGGCCGAGCCTTTTTGAGGACATCGTCCGCGGCGAACCCGTGGCACATGAGCTGTCCACGCCCGGTTCGGAACCGCTGCGCCTGACCGAGGAGACAGTGCTGACTTTCCCGTTGGATTCGGGGATCGAAGCCGGGCTGGTCGAGTTTGAGTTTGAGTTCGAGTCGGCCAGGAGGCTTCAGGGGGGATTTGCCGTGGTCTCGTACGATCTCCATGGCGCAGACGACGTTGATCCCGAGGCACTTGGGCTGCGGAACAGCGCTACCTTCGGGTGGAGCCGGCAGGCGTGGTMGAAGAGCTCGCAGGGCGTCGTGCGCCAGAGCCTTCTTCTCCCGGACGGGGCCAGCATCTCCGGCATCACCCTGAGGGGCAAGAACCGCCAGCCGGCGGACGTCTTTATCCGCTTGCGCCAGCCACGCGTCGTGGCCGTGCACGCCGCCGACTAACGACTGGGGCCTCGAGTTGTGGCCCGGGCTGTTGAGCCCGGGACTCCACTTTCCGTCCGGACTCCACTTTCCGTCCGGGCGCCGAAAATGTCCGGGCTCCCCCCTAGTGTGACGGGCATGGAGCACGTGACGGTGAAAACAGGCCCGGACGGGMGGCCCCAGGCCGTGCTGCGCGGMGGTAGGGAATGGTTGATCGGGGCCGAACCGGTCCGCTGGTTCGAGCGGGTCAACTGGTGGGAGGCGGAGCGCCGCATGCCGAAGGGACTGAGCCGGGTGGACGTCGAGGTCTGGCAGATCCAGGCACGGCTTGGCCGCAACCGGCAATCGGCCCTCACCACCATGGAAATCGTCCGGGACGGCCTCGGCGGCGGCTGGCGGCTGCGGGGGGCGGTTGCGGACGCCGCATAGGCCGGCGGCCCCTAACCCGGTCATTGGGAAAACCCGGGCATTGGAAAAGCCTTCCACCGCGACTATTGGGGGATGCCGCGGTGGAAGGCTTGTTATGAATATACCGTGAACATTTGGAAATGTGAAACACGCGGGCAGGATTCCGGCCGGCAGAAATACCCCAGTCGATGGCCTAATCCGGGTCCGGAGTGGCCCGGATGTCGGCGCGGCKCCGCCGGGTACCCGCGGGGACCTAGGATGTGTTGATGACCGCCACGACTGCCCGCCGCATCGCCAGAGTCCGCCCGCTTTCCCCTGTTGCCGAGGACGAGCATTTCTTTATCGCGAACGACGCTGCGGACTTTTACAGCGACGCCGGCAAGGTCTGGACGGTGACCGGGACCCCCTTCCCGGGCTCTCCGGCCAACGCCGGCAGCCGGCCCCGCAGCGGGTGGGACATAGGCGCGACGATCTATGAAGGGGAATTCACCTTCCTCGCGCCAAGCATCCCGGCCAACGTCCTGGGCATGGCGCACAACACCGGCCGCGCCGGCCGTGACCTGCCTCCGCAGGCCTTCCACAAGGCGGCGACCAGCGTGGTGGGTCCGGGCGACGCCATCGAACTCAGACCCGGAGTGGGTMGTGTCGAGCCGGAAGCGGAGCTGGCAATCGTCGTCGGGAGCAAGGCCCGGGGGCTGACCCMCGGCAACGCAAGGACCGCGGTTCTGGGGTTCACCGTCGGAAACGACGTCTCGGCCAGGGACCTGCAGCAAACCGACGAGCTGTGGATCAGCGCCAAGAGCCAGGACACGTTCACGCCTGCCGGCCCCTGGATCGTCACGGATCTGACCGGTGATGACCTCGAGATCGGCATCAGGCACAACGGCGTGGAGCTCAAGACGGCCAGCTCTGCCGATCTCGGCTGGAATGTGGAGGAAATCCTCGCCTACATCACCTMCTTCATGACGCTGCACCCGGGGGACCTCGTGCTCACKGGCTTCCCGGCCGAGGCMGCCCCGATCGTTCCCGGCGATACCGTCAGCTGCCACATAGCTGGCGTCGGCGAGCTCACGAATCCTGTGGCGGCAGCTAGACATTATGATGGTTACTGTTCAGCTGACTGGACGGCATTCGAATGAGTGGCGCGGCGACTGCGCGCGATACCTGAAGGAGAATCATGGCCGATTCCCGAGTTTCCCGAACCTCCGACGGATTGGGGAGCGCATMACCGGCACCGGCCGTCACCCGCGCCGCCGCCGTGCTGGAAGCCCTGGCCGCATCTGCGACCGGGCGACTCACGCTCAGCGATCTGGCMCGGGAGTTGGGAATCCCGAAGTCCTCAACGTCCAATCTGCTGCTCGCCCTCGAGGAGGCCAGGCTGATCAACCGCCAAGGCGCGGAATTCACGCTCGGACGCAAACTGGTGGAGCTGGGTGCGGCCTACCTMAGCCGCCTGGATGAGGTGCAGGAGTTCTATCGGTTCTGCGAACAGGCCCCGACGCTTTCGGGGGAGACCGTCCGCATCGCCATGCTCGACGGAACAAACGTCATCTACCTGGCCCGCTATGAAGGCCACCCCGCGGTCCGCCTGACGTCCAACATCGGCGACAAGATGCCGGTGTCCCTCTGCGCCGTCGGCAAGGCCCTGATAGCGCGCCTGCACGACCACGACGTCGACGAGATGTTCCCGGACGACGCCGAACTGCCGGTCCTGACGCCGAAGTCGCTGCGTACGGGAGCCGAACTCAAGGCCCAGCTCGCCGTCATCCGGGAGCAGGGCTACGCCTTTGAAGACGAGGAGTCCACCACCGGCGTCGTGTGCCTGGCCGTGGCCGTCCCGACGCGCGGTGCGCACGGCCCCAGCCTGGGCCTCTCGGTCACCGCGCTGAAGGCGACCTACTCGAAAGAGYGGGGCGCCATGATGGTGAAGGAACTCAAGGACCTCGCCCGGTCCCTCGGAAATCCCATGGGCTAACCCGGCCGCAGGGGCTCCGCAGGGCCGGCAGGAATAAATCCGATTACTCATTGGCTAGCCGATCACCATGCTGTACGCTGTTCAGCATGGTGATCGACTCTTCGGGAGTTGCTCACATCCCACCAGGCCAACGGGGGTCTGGAGTGTTCTTGAGGGAGTGCTTGTGACAACTAGTACTAATACACCGCTCGCTGAAGCGGACGGCGCCGTCGTCGATCCGGACCAGCTGCGACGGGCAACGCTTGCCAGCTCCGTGGGCTCCGCCCTGGAGTACTACGACTTCTACATCTACGGCCTGGCCTCGGCCCTGATCTTCGGCCCGCTCTTCTTCAAGCCGCTCGGCGACGACGGGGCCCTGATCGCATCGTTCGCCACCTATGGCGTCGGTTTTGCGGCCCGGCCGTTTGGCGGCATGGTCTTCGGGTACATCGGGGACCGGTTCGGCCGCAAGATGGTCCTCATCCTCACGATCGCCCTGATGGGGTCCGCCAGCTTTGCCATCGGCCTGCTGCCGACCTACGAGCAGGCAGGCATGCTGGGCGCCGTTCTCCTGGTGACGCTGCGTATCCTCCAGGGACTGGGCGCCGGCGCCGAACAGGCCGGCGCCACCACGTTGATTTCCGAGGTCGCACCCCGCCGCCGTCGCGGCTTCTTCGCCTCGCTCCCGTTCGTCGGCATMCAGCTGGGCACCCTGCTCGGCGCCGGGACGTTTGCCCTCATTGCGATGGCGGACAAAGCCGTCCTKGAAGGCTGGCTGTGGCGCGTGCCCTTCCTGGCCAGCGCCCTTCTTATCGTGGTGGCCATCTTCATCCGGCTGCGGCTGAAGGAAACGCCGGTCTTCCAGGAACTGGAAAAACACAAGAATGTGGTTAAGAACCCCATCGGCCAGCTCTGGAAGCACTCCAAGAAGAATGTGCTGATCGGCATMGGCCTGCGGATGGGGGAGAACGGGAATTCCTCGATCTACTCCGCCTTGCTCATCGCGTTCCTGGCGTCCAAGGACGGCATGTTCCCGGGAGACAAGTTCATCGGCCCGGTGGGCCTGCTCATCGCCGCCGGCTTCGCCGCCGTCATGGTGATCACGTTSGGTGCGCTGTCCGACCGGTTCGGCCGCGTGCCCRTCTACCGCTACGGYGCGCTGTTCCAGGCCGCCATCGCGCTGCCGGCGTTCTACCTCGTCACTTTGGGCAATGTCACCCTCGTGTGGATTGTGATGGTGGTGGGCATCGCACTCGGTGTCCAGTSCATGCTCGGCCCGCAGTGCCCGATGCTGCCGGAACTCTTCGGGTCGCAGTACCGCTTCACGGGCGTGGCCATGAGCCGCGAGCTCTCCGCCGTGCTGGCCGGCGGACTCGTTCCGCTGGTGGGCGCCRCGCTTCTGGCCGCCACCGATCATTCCTGGCTCGTGCTCGCCGTCTACTCGCTGGTGCTGGCGCTGATCTCCTTCATCACCACGTTCTTCACGCCGGAAACCGTGGGACGCGACCTCCTTCTGATCGAGGATGCGCGCTAGGCATTCCCGCGCAGGACCAGTGCGACCGGCAGGACCAGAGGCCGTGGCCCCTTCCATCAGGGAAGGGGCCACGGTCGTTTCGGCGACACGGCACGTGCMCCGCGACGCGCAAAATGCCCGGCGCTACCGGGATACCCGTGTCGACGGGCAATGTGCGCGTCGCCGAGCAGGATGCCGCGTCGACGGGCCATATTCGCATCGCAGAGCAGGACGTCGGTCACCGCGGCTGCCGTGCACCAGCGCAAAGGGCGGCCCCTCCGTTTCCGGAGAGGCCGCCCCTGCGATATGCKGGTCTGGCTTTAGTAGTAGTGCACCGTGTCCACGAGGTGGGGGAGTTCKCCGCCGTCGAGGTGGGTGCGCAGGTTGCTGCAGAAGCGCTCGGCGATGAGCCGGTTCTCGGCTGCGCTGAGGGCCGAGGTGTGCGGGGACACCAGCACCCTGGGGTGGGTCCACAGCGGGCTCTCCTGCGGGAGCGGCTCCACGGCAAACACGTCGAGGCAGGCGTAGGAGACCTGGCCGTTGCCGAGCGCCTCGAGGAGCGCCTCTTCGTCCACCACGGTGCCGCGGCCCACGTTGACGAAGACCGTTCCGGGCTTCATGGCCGCGAAGGTGTCCCGGCCAAAGAGCTTCTCCGTGTACGGCGTGCCGGGAAGGGTGTTGACCACGGCGTCGGCCGTGCCCAGGAGGCCGGCGAGGCCGTCGTTGTCCGTGACCTCCTCGATGCCGTCGATCTTCTCCACGGTCCGCTTGGTCCCGCTGACGCGCATGCCCAGGGCACGGGCGATCCGCGCCGTCTCGAGCCCGATCTCGCCCAGTCCGGTGACCACGAGGCGGGAGCCGTTGACCAGGCGCGTGGGCGTGCGGAGCTCGGGCCAGAGCTTAGCCGCCTGGTCCTGCGCCAGTTCCGCGCTCCGCTTGAAGCCGTTGAGAATGCCGAGCGCGGCGAACTCGGCCAGCGGCAGGGCGTGGACTCCGGCGGAGGTGGTGACCTTGAACTTCTGCAGCGTCGCGGCGTCCAGGCCCGATGCCTTCACGGCGCCGCCGGCCCCGGCCGCCATGGCATGGATCCACTCCAGGCGGGGATTGCTGCCGGCGATCCTGGCAAGGCCCGCCGGGCTCTCGTTGGGGAACCCGTACAGGACCTCGGCCTTGTTGAGCATGTCCCAGTAGCGCTCCTCCTGCTCCGGMGTCCGGCGGAAGTCCGGGTCGCCCGAGTGGTCCGCGGGAAAGCGTTCCGGCGGCAGGAGGTCGGGTTCGTAGAGGACGGTCACTAAAGGATCTACGGCGCGGATGCGTTCCACAAGCTCTGCTTCGAGCGGGACGGCGATTGCGACGGTGGTTTTGGTCGTCATGGTGTTCATCATACTGAATCGAGGCTAGGATACTGAACAGATTTCGAAGATTAACCACGACGGAGTGAGGACATATGGAACTGGACCGAAAGGAAGCCGGGTTTGTCGGCCTCGGGCTGATGGGTGCTCCGATGGCCGCGAACCTCCTCAAAGCGGGCTGGGACGTCAGCGCCTGGAACCGCTCACCTGCGGCACTGGACGCATTCGAGGCACTCGGCGGCTCCCGCGTGGCCCGCGTGGACGAGCTCCGCGACATGCCGGTCATCATCTTCATGCTTCCGGACCTGTCCTACATCGAGGACTCGGCCGCCGCCCTCCTGGCGGGCTGGGCTGCCGGACCGCCCGCCGCCGGAACCGTTGTCGTCGTCATGAGCAGCGTCTCCCCGTCAGCGGTCAAGGAATTCGGCGCCCGGGTCGCCGGGGCCAGCGGAGGCCGCGCCGTCGTCGTCGATGCTCCCGTCAGCGGMGGGACCAAAGGTKCCGCGGACGGAACCCTCGCCATCATGGCCGGCGMCAGCGAGGACGACTTCCGTCGGCTCCTGCCACTMTTCGACGCGATGGGCGGCACCGTGCGGCGGTTAGGGCCGCTGGGCTCCGGCTCGCTCGCCAAGGCGTGCAACCAGCTGATCGTGGGAACCACGACGRCGGCGCTTGCCGAGGCAGCGGAGCTCGCCGAACGCTCCGGCATGGACGTGCACGCCCTGTACGAGGTGCTCGCCGGCGGTCTGGCCGGCAGCCGGGTCCTGGAGATCGTCGGACCCCGGCTTGCCGCGAAGGACTATGAGCCCACCGGGCCCGCCAAATTCATGCACAAGGATCTGTCCTTCGTGCTCKAAAGCGCCGCCGCCGCCGGCTCCGCAGCACCGATCGCGGCTGCCGGCGTGGAACTCTACGCGGAGCTCAAGCGCCAGGGCCTGGGGGACCGGGACCTCGCCGTCGTGCGGCAAGCCATCGCCAACCTCGGCGACGCCACACGTGGCAACACCAGCAACAACACCAGCAACAACCCGGCAGCAAAGACCAATTGAGGATCAGCGAACCATGAGTGGACTATTTGACCTGACAGGCCGGACCGCACTGGTCACCGGCTCCAGCCGCGGGATCGGCAATGCCCTGGCCCGTGCCCTGGCCGACGCCGGCGCCACGGTGGTGCTCAACGGCATCAACGCCGAACGGCTCAAGGACGCMGAGGCGGCGATGGCCGCGGACTACCCGCCGGGGCGGGTGCACAGCTGCGCGTTCGACGTCACGAGCGACGCCGAGGCCGCCCGGGGCGTCGCCTGGGTGGAAGAGAACGTCGGACCGCTGGAGATCCTGGTGAACAACGCCGGCATCCAGCACCGCGTCCCCATGCTCGACCTCGACGTCGCCGACTGGGAGCGGGTCATCTCCACGGACCTGACCAGCGCCTTCCTCGTCGGGCGGGAGGCGGCCCGGCACATGATCCCGCGCGGCCGGGGCAAGATCATTAACATCTGTTCGGTCCAGACGGACCTCGCCCGGCCCACCATCGCCCCGTACATTGCGGCCAAGGGCGGGCTGCGGAACCTGACCCGGGCCATGACCGCGGAATGGGCCGGATCGGGGCTGCAGATCAACGGGATCGCGCCGGGCTACATCCACACCGAGATGACCCAGAACCTGGTGGACGACGAGGCCTTCAACGCCTGGATCCTGGGCCGGACCCCGGCGCACCGGTGGGGGACCGTGCAGGACCTGGCCGGACCCGCGGTGTGGCTGGCGTCCGAGGGCTCCAACTTCGTCAACGGCCAGACCATCTTCATCGACGGCGGAATGACGGTGGTGGTCTGATGCGCGGCGCAGCAGAACTCCCGGCCACGGCCCCAGCTGTGGTGGCCTACGCGGCAGGCGATCTCCGGATMCAGGACATTCCCGTGTCCGCGCCGGCACCCGATGAAGCTGTTGTCGAAGTGGCCTTCGGCGGCATCTGCGGCTCCGACCTGCACTACTGGATGCACGGCGCCGCKGGAGAGTCCGTCCTCAAAGCTCCCATGATCCTGGGCCACGAGATCGTGGGAACTGTGATCCGGGCCGCCGGGGACGGTTCGGGGCCCGCCGCGGGCACCGCCGTCGCGGTGCATCCGGCCACCCCGGCCCCGGGGACCGCCCGGTATCCCGAACACCGACCGAATCTCTCCCCGGGCTGCACGTATCTGGGCAGCGCCGCACGCTTTCCCCACACGGACGGGGCTTTCAGCCGTTACGCCACGCTGCCTGCGCGGATGCTGAGGCCGCTGCCGGCGGGGCTGGACCTGCGGAGCGCGGCGCTGATCGAGCCGGCCAGCGTGGCGTGGCACGCCGTCTCCCGCGCCGGCGACGTGGCCKGCAAGACCGCGCTCGTGATCGGCAGCGGCCCCATCGGGGCGCTGGCCGTGGCCGTCCTCAAACGCGCCGGCGCAGGCCGGATCGTCGCTGTCGACATGCACGCCAGACCGCTGGAAATAGCCCGCGCCGTGGGAGCGGATGCGGTCCTCAAGGGCGACGACGCCGGGGCGATCGCCGCCGTGGAGGCGGACATCGTCATCGAGTCCTCGGGCAGCCACCACGGCCTCGCCTCGGCCATCCAGGGCGCAACCCGCGGAGGTCGCGTCGTGATGGTCGGCCTGCTGCCCTCCGGTCCGCAGCCCGTCCTGATCTCGCTGGCCATCACGCGCGAGCTGGAGCTGGTGGGCTCGTTCCGCTTCAACGACGAAATTGATGAGGTCATCGGTGCACTTGCCGACGGATCGCTGGCGGTGGACCCGGTGGTGACGCACACCTTCGCGCTGGACCGCGGACTGGAAGCGTTCGAGGTGGCCAGGAACTCCGCCGAATCCGGCAAGGTCCTGCTGGACTTCCGGCCGTCCCCGGCGTGAGGGGCGCCGCGATCGTTTCCGCAGCGGCCGCTAAGCCGGCGATCCTAGGAGCATTGGGGCTCCTAGGAGCGCCGCCTCAGTGGCGCTCAACGGGCACAAACACCCGCGGCTGGTTCTTCCAGCTCGGCTCCATCTCCGCGATCGTCTCCCGCATGATCCGGTCCGAGGCCTCGCGCGCGGCGGCGGTATCCCCGGCCGCGATGGCTTCGGCGACGTCCACATGCCACTGCAGCGCRGTSKCCCGCGGGTGGTCCGGCATGAGRCCGTGGACGGTGCGGCCAGTCAGGGTYTCGGTCACCTGGCCCACCATGTTGGCGAACATCTCGTTGCCGGAGCCGGTCAGCAACAGGGAATGGAACAGGATGTCCAGCTCCAGGAACCGGGGCACGTCCCCGGCCTGCCCGGCGTCGCGCATCGCGTGGGAGATCTCTACGAGTTCCTGGCGGAGCTCCTGGGGGGCGTTGGCCGCTGCGAGCTCGGCAGCAACGGGCTCGACGGCGGTACGGAGCTCGGCCAGGGAGCGCAGCTGCGCGCCGCGGCCCTCGCCGGCCAGGCGCCAGCGGATCACGAGCGGATCGAACGGGTTCCACCGGCTGGAGGGCAGGACCCGGATGCCGACGCGCTTGATGGTCTCCACCAAGCCCAGGGACTGGAGGACCCGGACCGCCTCCCGGACCACCGAGCGGGAGACCTTGAGTTCCTCCTCAAKGTGCTCGGCAAGCATGACGTGCCCGGGCGGAAGCTCGCCCGYTACAATCCGGGTCCCGAGGTGCTCAATGGCACGATGGTGGAGGCTGGTTGACATAGTCGTAAGCATAATGCCGCGGGCCTCATCCAGGCCGGGCGGCGGGCCGGGCGCCGGGGATCATAGACTGTTTGTGACGCGCAGTGTTCCGCTACGTGGGCGCTGCTTTCCCGMAACCCGCGGAAATACATATGGTTTATAGACAGCCACTGAACCTCAAGCGCGGGATCCGCCCCATGCGGCACGACCTGCCCGAGTCCTACATGAACGTCGTACCGKAATCGCCGTACGTACGTGGTGTACAGAAATGAATTGGAGTTTTGATGTCAGCACAYATCGGTGTCACCGGCCTCGCGGTGATGGGGGCCAACCTCGCACGCAACCTGGCCCGGAACGGCTTCACCGTTGCCCTGCACAACCGGTCCGTGGAAAAGACGGACGCGCTGCTCGCCAAGCACGGTGACGAGGGCGAATTCGTCCGCACCGAAACGCTGCAGGAACTGGTGGACTCCCTGGAGAAGCCGCGCCGGGTCCTGATCATGGTCAAGGCCGGCAAGCCGGTGGACTCCGTGATCGAACAGCTCGAACCGCTGCTGGAACCCGGTGACATCATCATTGACGCCGGCAACTCGCACTACGAGGACACCCGCCGCCGCGAAGCCGCCCTGGCCAAGAAGGACCTGCACTTCGTCGGCATCGGCGTCTCCGGCGGTGAGGAGGGCGCCCTGAACGGCCCMTCGATCATGCCGGGCGGTTCCAAGGAGTCCTACGACGCCCTCGGCCCGCTGCTGGAAAAGATCGCCGCGCACGTCGACGGCCAGCCCTGCTGCGCCTGGATCGGCACCGACGGCGCCGGCCACTTCGTCAAGATGGTCCACAACGGAATCGAATACGCCGACATGCAGGTCATCGGCGAGGCCTTCGACCTCCTGCGCTCCGGCGCCGGAATCGAACCGGCCGACCAGGCCAAGATCTTCGAAGAGTGGAACAAGGGCGACCTCGCCTCCTTCCTGATCGAAATCTCCGCCGAGGTCCTCGGCCACGTGGACGCCAAGACCGGCAAGCCGTTCGTCGACGTCGTGGTGGATGCCGCCGGCCAGAAGGGCACCGGCCGCTGGACTGTCATCTCCGCGCTCGAGCTCGGTTCCCCGACCTCGGGCATCGCCGAGTCCGTGTTCGCCCGGGCCCTGTCCTCGCAGTCCGAGCAGCGCKCCGTGGCCCAGGAGCTGCTGGCCGGCGGCGAGGCCGCCKTCGAGGTCCCCGAGAGCTTTGTCGAGGACGTCCGCCAGGCGCTCTACGCCTCCAAGCTGGTCTCCTACGCGCAGGGGCTGGACATGCTCACCTCCGCCGCCAAGGAATACGGCTGGGACCTGAAGCTGKACGAAATCGCTTCGCTGTGGCGCGGCGGCTGCATCATCCGCGCTGAACTGCTCAAGGAGATCACGAAGGCCYACGCCGCGGCGGAGAAGCCGGCCAACCTGCTCTTCGCCCCGGCGTTCACCAAGGCGATCGCCGACGTCCTCCCGGCGTGGCGCCGCGTGGTGTCCACCGCGGTCCAGCTCGGCATCYCGGTGCCGGTGTTCTCCTCCTCGCTGGCCTACTACGACGGCCTGCGCCGCAAGCGACTGCCGGCCGCCGTCATCCAGGGCCAGCGCGACCTCTTCGGCKCGCACACCTACGGCCGCGTCGACGCCGAAGGCACGTTCMATACCCTCTGGGGCGAGGACAAGTCCGAGATCGAGGCAGTCGACACCCACTAGCGTGACCCCGGACGGCCGGCCCCTTTCCAGCTACTCTGGGAGGCGCCGGCCGTCCGTGTCTCCGGCGACACCTGCCAAGGAGTTCAGCCCATGTCCCATCAGCCCGTAGCGTTCGTCACCGGTGCATCCACCGGGATCGGCTTTGAAACCGCAAGGAAGCTCGCCGCGGCCGGCTTCACGGTCTATKCCGGGGCCCGCCGTGTGGAGAAAATGGAGCCTCTGAAGGCCTCCGGCGTCAACGTGGTGGCCCTGGACGTGACGGACGAGGACTCGATGAGCGCCGCCGTCGGGGAAGTGCTGGCCGCGCACGGCCGCATCGACGTCCTGGTCAACAACGCCGGTTACGGGACGTACGGCTCGCTCGAGGAAGTGGAGCTCGCCGAGGGGCGGCGGMAGTTCKACGTGAACGTCTTCGGCCTGGCGCGCATGACGCAGCTMGTGATCCCGGCCATKCGGGCCGCCCGAGCGGGAAGGATCATCAACATCTCCTCCATCGGCGGAAAGATGTACGAGCCGCTCGGCGCCTGGTACCACGCGACGAAGTTTKCCGTGGAGGGCCTGAGTGATTCGCTGCGGCTCGAGCTCAAGCCACACGGCATTGACGTCGCGATCATCGAGCCCGCCGGGACGCAGTCGGAGTGGGGCGCCATTGCGGCGCAGGGCCTGTTGGCCAGTTCCGGGAGCGGCCCCTATGCGGCCCAGGMCAGGGTGGTGGCGGCCGCACTGGGCACTACGGACAACCCCGCCAGCTCGACCCGGCCGGAGCTCGTCGCGGAGGCAATCCTGCACGCGGCCACCGCACGCCGGCCCAAGACGCGGTACCCGGTGGGCGCCAGCGCCCGGGGGATCCTGCTGCTGCGCCACCTGCTGCCGGACCGCGCGTTCGACGCCGTCCTCTGGAACGTCTACAAGCGGTTCCCCGGGTAAGACTGCCTAGATGCGGTATTCGATCAGGTATTCGGCCGGGTCGACGGCGGGTTTGGTCTCGCGCTGGGCGTCGCGGTGGCGCCAGGTGGCGGGCACGCCGGTGACGATGGATTCGGCCGGGGCGTCTTTGACCACCACGGCGTTGGCTCCGATGGCGCTGTCGCGGCCGATCGTGATGGGCCCCAGGACCTTGGCGCCGGCACCGATCACGACCCGGTCCTCGATGGTGGGGTGGCGCTTGATCTTCGCGAGCGACCGGCCCCCGAGTGTCACGCCGTGGTAGATCATGACGTCCTCGCCGATCTCGGCGGTCTCGCCGATGACCACGCCCATGCCGTGGTCAATGAAGAAGCGCCGGCCGATGGTGGCTCCGGGATGGATCTCGATGCCGGTGAGGAACCTGGCCAGCTGGGAGATGAGCCGGGCCGGGAACCGCAGGGCGGGGTTTTGCMACAGCCGGTGTGTCAGGCGGTGGAACCAGATCGCGTGCAGGCCGGAGTAGGCGAAGAAGTTCTCAAAAGAACCCCGCGCCGCCGGGTCGTGGGACCGGGCGGCGTCGAGGTCTTCCTTCAGTCTTGCGAAGAAGCTCACAAAGACCTTTCTGGGGAATCGTGGGGCAGCGGCCGGACTTAGCCGCGGATGTCGTCGTACAGCACGGTGGAGATGTAACGCTCACCGAAGTCGCAGACGACGGCAACAATGAGTTTACCGGCGTTCTCCGGGCGCTTGGCGAGCTCCAGGGCCGCCCAGACGATGGCGCCGGAGGAGATGCCGCCCAGGATGCCTTCCTTGATGCCAAGATCGCGCGCGACGCGGACGGAATCCTCCAGCGTGGCGTCGATGACCTCGTCGTAGACGTTGGTGTCGAGGATATCGGGGATGAAGTTCGCGCCGAGGCCCTGGATCTTGTGCGGGCCCGGGGCGCCGCCGTTGAGTATGGGGGAGTCCTTGGGCTCGACGGCGATGATCTGGACGTCCGGCTTGCGCTCCTTCAGGACCTGCCCGACGCCGGTGACGGTGCCGCCGGTGCCGACGCCGGCGACGAAGATGTCCACCTTGCCGTCGGTGTCCGCCCAGATTTCCTCGGCCGTGGTGCGGCGGTGGACCTCCGGGTTGGCCTCGTTGGCGAACTGCTGGGCCCAGATGGAGTTCTCCGTGTTGGCCACGATCTCCTGGGCCTTCTCCACGGCGCCGCGCATGCCCTCGGAGCCGGGGGTCAGGACGATCTCGGCGCCGTACGCGCGCAGCATGACCCGGCGTTCCGTGGACATGGTTTCCGGCATGGTCAGGATGACCTTGTAGCCGCGGGCCGCACCCACCATGGCCAGGGCGATTCCGGTGTTGCCGGACGTGCCTTCGACGATCGTACCGCCGGGCTTGAGGGCCCCGGACTTCTCCGCAGCATCGACGATGGCGACGCCGATCCGGTCCTTGACGCTGTTGGCCGGGTTGTAGAACTCCAGCTTGACTGCCACGGTGGCGTCAAGGCCTTCGGTCAGCCGGTTCAGCCGGACCAGCGGAGTTCCGCCCACCAGCTGGGTTACATCGTCATAGATCGGTGCCATGTATGTATGCCTGTCTTTGAAGAGGGATAACTGAGGTCAGCCTAACGAGCGGGTGCAGACCCTAGCTAAGCATTAAGCCATGCAGAGTAATATTTCCTCGCCTTGGCCAGCTTCGGGTTGATGATCACCTGGCAGTAGCCCTKCTCGGGGTACTTGGCGAAGTAGTCCTGGTGGAAATCCTCGGCCACATGGAACTTCGGAAGCCGGCTGACCTCGGTGACGATCGGATGCCGCCACAGGGCCTGGTTACGTTCGATGGCCTCCTCGAACAGGATCTTTTCCTCGGTGGTMTCGTAGAACATCGAGGACCGGTACTGCGTCCCGACGTCATAGCCCTGCCGGTTCAGCGTGGTGGGGTCGTGGAGGGCGRAGAACATGTCCAGGATGACGTCGGCGGGAATGACGCCCTCGTCGAACGTCACCGCCACCACCTCGGCGTGGCCGGTGGTTCCGGAGCATACGGAGTAGTAGTCGGGGTTGCGGTCATGGCCTCCGGTGTAGCCCGAAACGACCGAGCTGACGCCCTTGGTTTTCTGGTAGACGGCGTCGAGGCACCAAAAGCAGCCTCCGCCGAGGACAAAAGTTCTCATGATMTCTTCAATGGTTCGGCGGCCCCGATGATTCCCCAGCCACCTTACGAGAGTGTTACAGGTGACGGGGCCGGGCGCGGATAGGGTAAAAATGGGGGTATGGAACCTGTGAACACCGATGTTTCAGCTGAGTCCGACGGCGTTGCTGTCGCCGTCGACGGCGCTACCGGTACCGKGGAGGCCCCCGGCACGGCGACGCTGGGCGCGATCCAGCTGGCGGTGGAGGAGCTCTGGCCCGAATCGCTGGCCGAGGACTGGGACGAGGTGGGTCTCGTGGCGGGCCACCCGAACGCCGAGGTGCACAGGGTCCTCTTCGCCGTCGACCCCACCACCGAGGTGATCGAGGAAGCCATCGAATTCGGTGCCGAGCTGCTCATCACCCACCATCCGCTGCTGCTCAAGGGGGTCACGAGCGTCGCCGCGAACACGGCCAAGGGCAAAGCCGTCCACCGCCTCATCGAGTCCGGAACCGCGCTGATGACCGTGCACACCAACGGTGACTCCGCCGTCGGGGGCGTCTCCGACGTCCTGGCCGATGCGCTGGGCCTGCAGAACGTGGCCCCCCTGACCCCTGCCGCGAACGGGCTGCCCGAGGAAGGGATCGGCCGTGTCGGCGATCTTGAAGAAGTCCTGACCCTGGGTGACTTCGCGGCGCGCGTGTTCGGCATCCTGCCCTCGGTGGCCGGCGGCGTGCGCGTCTCCGGGGACCGGGACGGGCTGGTCCGGCGGGTGGCAGTCTGCGGCGGCGCCGGCGATTCCCTCTTCGGCGAGGTCCGGGCCAGCAACGCCGACGTCTACCTGACGGCGGATCTGCGCCACCACCCGGCATCGGAAGCCCGGGAGGCGGCGGTCAACGACCGGCCCTACCTGATTGACGTTTCACACTTTGCCAGCGAGTGGCTGTGGCTGCCTGCAGCCGCCGAAGCGCTCGGCAATGTGCTCGCCGATCAGGGGCACGACGTCGAGATCCGCGTCAGCACCACCAACAGCGACCCCTGGGACTTCATTCYGACTCCGGGCGGGGACTAGAGTCTTAGGAGCGCCGGTACGGTGCCCGGCTCCGGCCGGAAGGGAACAAGCGGAGGTAATAGTGGCCAAGGCAGCACCGGCGKAACAGTTGAAGTTGCTCGAATTGCAGGGACTGGACGCCAAGCTCAAATCCCTGTCCAACCGCCGCCGAAGCCTTGAAAGCGACTCCCGGATCACCGACCTGGAATCAGCCCTCGGCATCGCCAACGGCGAACTTGGTGCCGCCAAGGTGGCAGTCCACGATGCTGAACTGGAACTCAAGCGTGCCGAGGCGGACGTAGAGCAGGTGGCCTCGCGGATCGAACGCGATGAGGCCAAACTCAACAGCGGCACAGGCCTGTCCAAGGACCTCGTCGCCCTGCAACGGGACCTCGTCTCCCTCAACAAGCGCCGCTCCGACCTCGAGGACGTCGAACTCGAAGTCCTCGAACGCCTCGACTCGCTCCGCGCCCGCCAGGCCGCGCAGCAGCAGATCGTGGACGACATTCAGGGCTCCTTCGGCTCCATCCGCGCCGAACTCGACGAGCAACTGGCCGAGATCGACGCCGAAGCCACCGTGGTGCGCGGCAAGCGTGCCGAGTTCGCCGACGGACTCGACGCGGGAATGCTCGCGGTCTACGAGAAGACCCTGGCCAAGCGCGGCGTGGGCGCGGCGCGGCTCTTCCACGGCACCTCCGAAGGCTCCGGCATGCAGCTCAGCCCGGGCGACCTCGCCGAGATCAAGGCCGCCGCCGAGGACGACATCGTCTTTTGCCCGGACTCAGGGTGCATCCTGGTCCGGTCGGCCGAGTGGGCCGGACCCCCCAACTAACTCGCAGCTAAGGCCGTTTTGAGCGCTCAAAACGKCCACAACTGCGATCTAGTTGGGCAGGATGATGTTCAGGGTGTGCGGCTTGCGGGCCGTGCCCTCGACGAGTTCCGCAACCCACTTCTCGGCCGCCGCCTTTTGCAGCTGGGCGGGCGTCCGGGGCGCGTTGCCCCTGCGGGTGAGCAGGTGCCGGGCCAGCTCGCCCCGGGTGTGCTTGGCGAAGTGGCTGACCACCTTGCGCACGCCGGCGTTCTCGGTGAAGACGTTGACGGCGACTGTCTGTACCGGCGGGGGAGTCCAGGCCGCGGCGTAGGTGCTGGACCGGCAGTCCACCAGCAGCTCGCCCGCGGCKGCCGCCGCCAGGGCATCGCCCAATTGCGGCTTCCAGAACGAGGCGAGCCGTCCGACGTCGGGCAGCGAGGTTCCCATCGACAGCCGGTAGGCCGGCACGCGGTCCGCGAAGCGGATGGCACCCCACAGCGCCGAAATCACCAGGACTGATGCGTCGGCCTTCTTCCGCTGCGCCGGGGTCAGGGAGTCATAGCCCAGGGCGTCATAGAGCACCCCGGAATACACCTGGTGGGCCGGAGCGGCCGGTTCTGCGTGCAGGCGCGTGTTGCGTTCGACGTCGGCACTCAGTGACGCGCCGACGCCGAGCAGGGCCAGGGCGTCCTCGTGGGCGCTGACGGTGCCGAGTGCGTCCAGGACCTTGGCCCGGGCGCCGTTGAGGACGGGAAAGCTCAGGGTGTTCCAGTCGGCGGCGTCCCCGCCCGTCGCGGGAGTCTTGCCCTCCGAGGGCGGCAGCAGAATTAGCACCGTACGATCTTACCGGCGGGCGCGCTGCCCGGGATGTCAGCTCACCGGACCTGCCGTCCGCACTGGCGTGCCACTAGGAGTCGCCGCCGTCGCCCGCGGCGATGGCGAACGGTGTGCCGCCGCCGTCCACATGGCGCTGCAGGACGGACTGGGCGCCGAGCTCGCCGAAGACGAAGCCGTGGCCGCTGCCTGTGCCGTGCAGGAAGACAGCCACCGGAAGCTTCCCGGCGGACGCCGGCGCGGCAACGGACCAGCCCGTGACTGTGCCCGGACGGAATGCCGAAACGAAGGAACCGGTTTTCAGCTCGACCTGCACGAGCTCACCCTGCCGGTGCGGGCCTGCGCACGATGACACGGCGGCGGCACCCAGAAGGCCGGCCCCAAGTTCCAGCATCCTCCGGCGTCCCGGCAGCGGCCTCTCCATCGTCTGATGATAGGGGGMTGATCATTTGGGGGTCTGTGGACCTGATCTTCGGGGCGTGTGCTCCCAGGGTGCGCGGCCCTGGACGCTACGCGGCCTTGATCGGGGACTCCGGGGACGCTGTCGGTGGCTCCGCGGGTACAGGTGCYGGTGACTCCGGTGGTGCCGCGCCCGGTGCCGCTGCCGGGTTGCCCGCCAGCCACGCTGCCGCACTCCCGGTCCCTGCCCTGGCCGCGAGGTCCTCGCGCGCCAGGAAGGCGCCCAGCTCGGCGATGGTGCTCATCAGGGGAGCAGGGAAGACCACGGTGGAGTTCTTGTCCACCCCGATCTCCACGAGCGACTGCAGATTCCGCAGCTGCAGGGCCACGGGATGGGCCATCATCGTGTCGGACGCCTCGCCGAGGGCCACGGCCGCGATCGACTCACCTTCGGCCGCGATGATCTTGGCCCGCTTCTCCCGCTCKGCCTCGGCCTGACGGGCCATGGCCCGCTTCATGCTCTCCGGGAGCTGGATATCCTTGAGCTCCACGAGGGTCACTTCGACGCCCCACGCCAGGGTCAGGGCGTCCAGGATTTCCCGGATATCGGTGTTGATGCGCTCGGTCTCGGACAGCGTCTGGTCAAGGCTGTGGCGGCMGACCACCTTCCGCAGGGTGGTCTGGGCGATCTGGTTGATGGCCGCCGCGACGTCCTCGATCGCCACGACGGACTTCACTGCGTCGATCACCCGGTAATAGGCCACGGCCGAAATGTCCACACTGACGTTGTCCTGGGTGATGATGCCCTGCGACTGGATCGGCATTGTMACGATCCGCAGGCTCACCAGCTGAAGCCGGTCCACCACCGGGATGATCAACCGCAGGCCGGGCATCCGGACCGCGACCACGCGCCCYAGTCGGAACAGGACGCCTTGTTCGTACTGGCGCACAATCTTGATCGACATCCTGGCGACAATGAGCACCAGGACGAGCGCGAGCAACCAGCTGATGATGGCGGTCCAGTTCATCGAGATCGCTTCCTTGACTAGCAGGAATCCTGGTCCAATTCTCCCACCGACCGCCCCAAAAGGCTCCTGTGGGGCGGCGCCGCCGGGGGAGACCGTAGAATGAACTGCGGATGGGTTGACCAGGCGGCCGCGCGTCACGCAAGTGGCTCGAGGAACGTCCGGGCTCCGCAGAGCAGGGTGGTGGGTAACGCCCACTCGGGGTAACCCGCAGGCCAGTGCCACAGAGAACAGACCGCCTGCGTGCGGCGTGTGCTTGCACAGGCCGCACGGCAGGTAAGGGTGAAACGGTGGTGTAAKAGACCACCAGCTTYCCGGGTGACCGGGAAGGCTAGGTAAACCCCACCCGGAGCAAGGCCAGACAGGGCACGATTGAGGGCTGCTCGCCCGAGTGTCCGGGTAGGCCGMTGGAGGGCGTCGGCAACGGCGTCCGTAGATGGATGGCCGCTACTCCCGCGCCGGCAACAGCGCGGGAACACAGAACCMGGCGTATCGGTCAACCCATCCACTTACACCGCCGGGAATCCCCGTGCTCTGAGCGGGATTCGGCCGTCGCAGGCTGCGGGTTGGGGGTCGCGCGCCTGGGATGTTGAAACCTTGAGGAAACCTTGGGGCATCCTTGACTTCATCCGGGCGAAACCCGACACTTCAATGAACGCTTCAAATCATGGTGCATTCGGTGATGGTTGAGGAGTCATTGTGCCGGACGACCTAGCATACGACTATGTGATCGCCGGCGGCGGTACAGGCGGCAGCGTCCTGGCGGGCAGACTKACCGAAGACCCTTCGGTGCGCGTACTCCTGCTGGAGGCGGGCAGATCAGACCGTCACCCCTTTATCCACATGCCCGCKGGCTTCCCTAGATTAAAGGGAGGCCCGTATCAGTGGGCCTACAACAGTGTTCCGCAAAAGAACAGCAACGGCCGCACCATCCCGCTCCCGCAAGGCCGCGGGCTCRGGGGCGGCGGCTCCATCAACTCCCAGGTTTTCACGCGGGGCGTGGACGAGGACTACGACGGGTGGGTCGCGGACTACGGTTGCGAGGGCTGGTCCGCCGCTGAGGTGTCCAAGTATTTCGTCCGCTCGGAGTGCAACTCAAGACTCTCAGGACCCCACCACGGAACCCAGGGGCCCCTCGGCGTCTCGGACCTCCGGCGTCCGCACACCCTCTCGGCAGCGTTCGTGCAGGCCGGCCAGGAGTTCGGGTTACCCTACAACAGCGATTTCAACGGCGCCGAACAGCACGGCGTCGGTTTCTACCAGACCACCACCAGGAACGGCCGCCGCTGCAGCGCAGCCGTCGCGTACCTGAAACCCGCGCGCAAGCGGCGCAATCTGACGGTGCGCGTGAACGTGACGGTATCCAAGGTGGTCATCAAGAAGGGCCGCGCCGTCGGCGTCCAGGCGATCGAAGACGGAGTGGCGCGCACCTACAGCGCACGGCGCGAGGTCCTCGTCGCCAGCGGCGCTTTTGGATCTCCGAAGCTGCTGCAGCTGTCCGGCATTGGCGACCCCGAGGACCTTGCCGCCGCCGGCATCGACGTGATCCATGCGCTGCCGGGCGTGGGGAAAAACCTGCAGGACCACTTGGACCTGGACATCATCTACGAACTCACCGACGACCACAKCCTGGACCGGTTCAACCGCGTGCGCCCGGCGACMGTCATGGCCGGCCTCGAGTACCTGGCCTTCCGCTCGGGACCGTTCGCGTCCAACCTGGTCGAGGCCGGCGGCTTCAGCTACGCCAACAAGGACGAGAAGACCCCGGACCTCCAGTTCCACTTCCTGCCCGCCGCACGGTCGGAGCCCGGCATAGCCACGCTGCGGCCCGGCTTCGGGATGACGCTGAACTCCTACTTCCTGCGCCCCCGCAGCCGGGGGACAGTCCGTGTTGCGTCCTCCGACCCGAGAAGGCAGCCGCTCATCGATCCGAATTTCCTCGCAGACGATTACGACCTCGAGATGACGATGGCCGGCGTGCAGCAGAGCCGCGAAATCATGGAGCAGTCATCTATGGCAGCCTTCGTCAAGAGAGAGCACATCGGCGACGGCTCACGGGTGGCAACCCGCGACGAGTACGTGAACTTCGTGCGATCCTACGGACGGACTTCATACCACCCGGTCGGCACCTGCGCCATGGGCACCAGCGACGATTCCGTCGTCAGTCCCCGGCTGATKGTCCACGGGTTGGAGGGACTTCGGGTGKTCGACTCCTCGATCATGCCCCGCCTGATCAGTGCCAACACGCAGGCGCCCACCATCATGATCGCGGAAAAAGCCGTGGACATGATCCTGGAGGACGCAGCCACGCTGATGCCCGGAGTGAGTGGTTTCGCCGGCTMCTCCTTGGGCCCGGACGGTGTGTGAGTCATTTCACGCGTAACCGGGCACCGGAGGCCGCCGGGCCGCCCGTAGAATTGGTGGTGAACGTAGAAGTTCCGCCGCCGGGTCTGCGTTCGCAGCCGGCGGATTTTCTTTGCGTTCAGTGAGGCGCCCGGGGTGGACCGAATCCCCGGTGACGCTAAGGTACCGGACACCCTCCGGCGGCCGACTTCCCCATACGAGGACGTATGGGGTGGATTCTAGGAAGGTAGTTCTGTGAGCCAGACGTCAGATTCTTGTCTTGATACGTGGATGGGCCGTGAGGCGCTCGCCGAGGCCATGATCCCGGTGATCGGCCGGCTGTACCGCGAGAACAACGTGGTGACCTCGATCCACGGACGCAGCCTGATCAACAAGTCCACCATGAATATCCTCAAGGCACACCGTTTCGCCCGCCGGATGAGCAAGGAAGAACTGCGCCTCGAGGAAACGGCCCCGCTGCTGGAGGCCCTGACCAAGCTGGAGCTCGGCGCTGCAGCGATCGATATTGCCCGCCTCACCGAAAAGTACCGTGCAGAGGGCGACGGCGCCAGCCTGGACGATTTCCTGCGCGAGGAACTCGCTGAGATCGTCGGCAAGCGCGGCGGCGACGACCGCACCAGCACCGACGTCGTCCTTTACGGCTTCGGCCGCATCGGCCGGCTCCTGGCCCGCCTCCTGATCGAAAAGGCCGGTGGCGGMCACGGCCTGCGCCTGCGCGCCATCGTGGTGCGCCGCGGCTCGGACAACGACCTCGCCAAGCGCGCGAGCCTGCTGCGCCGCGACTCGGTCCACGGCTCCTTCGAGGGCACCATCAAGGTGGACCTCGAAAACSACACGATCACTGCCAACGGCGTCCAGATCCAGGTCATCTACTCGGACAACCCGGCCACGGTCGACTACGCCGCCTACGGCATTCACGATGCCCTGGTGGTGGACAACACGGGCCGCTGGCGCGACGCCGAGGGCCTGTCCCAGCACCTGCAGAGCACCGGCGTCTCCCGGGTCCTGCTGACCGCTCCGGGCAAGGGCGAGCTAAAGAACATCGTGCACGGCATCAACCACGGCACAATCACAGACTCGGACAAGATCGTCTCCGCGGCCTCCTGCACCACCAACGCCATCACCCCGGTCCTGAAGGCGATCAACGACCGCTACGGTGTGGTGCACGGGCACGTCGAGACCGTCCACTCCTTCACGAACGACCAGAACCTGATCGACAACTTCCACAAGGGCGACCGGCGCGGCCGCTCCGCCGCGCTGAACATGGTGATCAMCGAGACCGGCGCCGCCAAGGCCGTGGCAAAGGCCCTGCCGGAACTGCTGGGCAAGCTCACCGGCAGCTCCATCCGTGTCCCCACCCCCGACGTGTCCCTGGCCATCCTGAACCTGAGCCTGGAGAACGGCACCACCAAGGATGAGGTCAACGACTACCTGCGGGAAATGTCGCTGCACTCGGAGCTGCGCAAGCAGGTCGACTACATTGATTCGCCCGAGGTGGTCTCCACGGACTTCGTCGGCTCGCGCCGCGCAGGCATCGTCGACGGCCTGGCCACCATCTCCAACGACAAGAACCTGGTGCTCTACGTCTGGTACGACAACGAGTTCGGCTACTCCTGCCAGGTGGTCCGCGTCATGGAGGAAATGGCCGGCGTCAACCCGCCGTCGTTCCCCGCCAAGGACGCGKCCGCCATCCTCGAGGCCGCCGGACTCCCCGTCGAGGTCTAACCGGCCGGCAGAACCTCCGTCCCTGACCGGGACTCGTTCGCCCTTTCCCGGCCGATGTACTGGAATCGGCCGGGAAAGGGAACCACAATGGAGCCATGGAACAGAACCCGGCTATTGAGCACGAGACCACCCTGGAACACGCGCTGGACGTCGCGCGGAGCAACGCGAAGGAAGCGAAGCGGCTCCTGGACGACGCCGTCGCCAAGCGCCAGACGGGCGAAGTCAATGACGACCGGGTGAACCAGCTCCAGGATTTATTGGACCTCGCCAACGAGGACCTCAAACGGGTCACGCGCGAACAGTAACGCCCCGGCGCCTGCGCCACTAATTATGCGGGCGCCTGCGCCACTGGTCTTCACTACTGGTCCTCACCACTGGGGATAACCTGCCGGGTGTCCGAGCGCCCGCGTAGGCTCAGGGCATGCAGCCGGAACTTCGTCAGCGGCAGCCCCCATGACCGTCACCTGGATGGAGTTCCGCCGCGCCCGGCGCCGCTCCCGCCAGGCCTGGCTCCTCCTGGCCGCAACGGCCCTGACCGTCTTCGGCGGCCTGGCCTGGTTCTTCCTGGCCGGCCAGTTTTCCCTCGCGGAACCGCAGACCGCGGGTCCAAGCGAGGCCTCCGTGCTTGCGGGCGGGTGGATGAAGCCCGTGGAGTCCGTCCGGGCCGTCCCGGCCGGAAGCGCCGCCGCCGTGCTCGAGACACTCGCGGTCAAAGGCCGGTCGGCCAAGGATACCTATGACCGCAGTGCGTTCGGCCAGGCGTGGCTCGACGTCGACCGCAACGGCTGCGATACCCGCAACGACATCCTCCGCCGCGACCTGGAAGCCCCGGAATTCGTGAACGGCTCCCGGTGCCAGGTTGGCGGCGGCACCCTCCGGGAACCGTATACGGGCCACATGATCGCGTTCCAGCGGGGCGCCGAGACAAGCGCAGCCGTGCAGATTGACCACGTCGTGGCGCTCGGCGACGCCTGGCAAAAGGGGGCCCGGCAGCTCACAGCGCAACAGCGTGAACACCTGGCCAACGACCCCCTCAATCTGATCGCCGTCGACGGCCCCGCCAACCAGGACAAGAGTGCCTCCGACGCCGCCACCTGGCTGCCGCCGAACAAGGCCTTCCGCTGCCACTATGTTGCCCGCCAGATTTCCGTCAAGGCCGCCTACCGGCTGTGGGTCACGCCCGCGGAGAAGGAGGCAATGAAGCGGATCCTCGGATCCTGTCCGCAGCAGCAGACCATCGTTCCTCGTTGACCGCACCGTGTCCCTGTTGCCGTGCCCGGTAGTGCCATGCCCGGGACGTTGTCCTCTGGCCGCCCGGACACGGCCGCGGTGTGCTGGCAATCCGGCGCAGCAGCGCGGCGCTCAATGCGGGGGGAGAGGTACACGGATGAAGGCGACCAAGAGTCTGGCGTTTGGACGGATGGGGCTTCCGGACACAGGCTTCGGCAGGCTGGCGCTGCTACTGGCAGTGTTAGGACCGGTCCTGATAGTCGGCATCGGCTGGTTTGGCATTGTCCTGGGCGTGAACCTGGGCACGACAAATGAATATCACGCCCTGAACTCCGTCGGCTGGTTTGTCACGGTCATGGTTGCAGTGATCGCAGTGGTCCTGTGGACCGACCTGCTCTGGGGCCGCGAGGACTCCGCCGCCGTGGGCGTGGCCACAGTGCTCTATTCGATCCTGCTGATCATGCTCTTTCCCCTGGCGATAGAAGCCGCCAGCCAGACACCCCTCCTCTGACGCTTCAGGCCCCTACTCAGTGTCATCGGCTCCGTGTCGTCGGGACTGTCTCATTGGCTGCCGCCTACGGCGCGAATGCTTGGGCGGCGAGCTCGGACTCGAGACGTTCGACGTCGGCCCGGCTGCACAGCTCCGTGGCCGTCGTCGTTACGGTGGCGGTTCCTGCGGCGACCGCCGCCCGGAACGCGTCCTCGAGACTGCGGCCCTGCGCCATCCGGAGCACGAAGGCGGCCAGAAAACTGTCGCCCGCTCCGACGGTGCTGCGGACCTGCACGTGCGGCACCGCCAGGCGGAGGACGCCGGTCTGTGACGCAAGCACCGCTCCTTCACCACCGAGGGTCAGGGCGACGTGCTGCGATGACCCGTCCGCCACGAGCGAGGACGCGGCCTCAACCTGGCTCTCCTCGCTGTCCAGCGTCCTGCCGAAGTGTGCGCCGAGTTCCCGCCGGCTGGGCTTGACCAGGAAGACCCCCTCCGCCAGCGCCGCGGCGAGGGGCGCTCCGGAGGCGTCCACGATGCAGCGAGCCCCGCGCTCGTGCGCCAGGCGGGCCACCCGGGCGTAGAAGTCGTCCGGGACGCCCTTCGGCAGGCTTCCGCTCGCCACCACGTAGCCGCCTGCCGGGACGCATTCCGCGACCACAGCCAGGCACCCCCGCCACTCCGGCTCGCTGAGCTCGGGACCCTCAAGGACAAAACGGAACTGCTTGCCGGTGCTCGTCTCATCGACCGTGAAATTCTGGCGTGTGCTCCCGCTGATCGGCACCACCAGGGTGGGGATGCGTTCGGCTTCGACGAGCCGCCGGTACGCTTCGCCGGTCGGACCGCCGGCCGTGTAGGCCGCGACGGTCTGCCCTCCGAGCCGGTGCACCACGCGCGCCACGTTCACCCCGCCGCCGCCCGGGTCCAGCCGGCCGGTATGGCAGCGGAGCTTGTGCTCGCCGATGACCTGGTCGGTGACCGTGCTGGCATCAAGGGCCGGGTTCACGGTAAGCGTGAGGATTGGCAGCATCGCCGTCGGCGCGGGGGATTCCATGGCCCAAGCATAGGAGTTCCGGCCGGCACGGTTCCCGGGCTGGATGACTCTTGTCGCCGTTCTGCTGCCCGGCGGAGAATGGGCGCGGCAGGGTAAACCGCCACGCCGGAGCACGGGAACGGGAAACATGGCACATGACAGCGGCGGCGCAGGCAAGGGGCGCGACGGGCACAAAGACGGGCACAAAGACGGCCGCAAAGACGGTCATGGAAAGGGTTCCGGTCGCTCGGCGCGCAAACGCGCCCGGCTCGACGTCGGCCTCTACGAGGCTGAACTGTTGCGACTGCAGGCGGAGTTGGTCGCGCTGCAGGAGTGGGTGCGGAGCACCGGGGCGCGGGTCCTGGTGATTTTTGAGGGCCGGGACGCCGCCGGCAAGGGAAGTGCCATCAAGCGGGTGACCGAATACCTGAATCCGCGCTTTGCCCGGATCGTCGCCCTCCCGGCACCGACCGAGAGGCAGCGGGGGGAGTGGTATTTCCAACGGTACGTGACGCATCTGCCGGCCGCCGGTGAKATTGTCCTCATGGACCGGTCCTGGTACAACCGGGCCGGCGTCGAGCACGTCATGGGCTTCTGCACCCCCGCCGAACACAAGCGCTTCCTGGCGCAATGCCCGGTCTTTGAACGGCTCCTGGTCCAGGACGGCATCCTGGTCCTTAAGTACTGGTTCTCCATCAGCCACGCGGAGCAGGAGCGGCGGTTCAAATCCCGCCTGGACGACCCCATGCGGCAATGGAAGCTCTCGCCGATGGACCGGGAGGCAATCCTGCGCTGGGAGGACTACTCGCGGGCCAAGGACGAAATGTTCGTCCAGACGGACACGGCGGAGTCGCCCTGGTACGTGGTGGAAGCCGAGGACAAACGCCGGGCCCGGATCAACCTGATCGCCCACCTGCTCTCYAGCATCGACTACACCGAAGTGCGGACTGAACCGGTGACGCTGCCGGAACGGCCCCGCGCGATCAATTACACCCGGCCGCCCAGGGAACTCTTCCGCTACGTTCCGGACCACGCGGCCAACCTGGAAAACCCGGTCGACGACTGACCGGCCGGATCACTGTCCGGCCCGGGACACGCTGCCGGCCGTCTGGAGCCCGTGCCGCGGGTCCGTCCGGGCGGGTAGGGTACCGGCATGGATATCATTCTGGTTCCCGGATTCTGGCTGGATGCGTCGTCGTGGGCGGAGGTGACGCCCCCGCTGGTGGCCGCGGGGCACACCGTGCACGCGCTCACGCTGCCCGGGCTCGAGTCGGCAGACGCGCCGCGGGCGGGCATCGGCCTGCGCACCCACATCGACGCCGTCGTTGCAGCCATCGATGCCTTCGACGCGCGTGTGGTCCTGGTGGGGCATTCGGGCGGCGGCGCGATCATTCATGGCGCGGTGGACGCCCGGCCGGACCGGGTGGCCCGCGCCATCTATGTGGACAGCGGACCGCTGGGCGACGGCGGGGTCATCAACGACGAGCTCCCGGCCGACGGCGACGACGTTCCGCTGCCCCCGTGGGAACTCTTTGAGGACGAAGACCTCACCGACCTCACCGATGAGCTGCGGGCCATGTTCCGCGCCCGCGCCGTGCCGCAGCCGCGCGCTGTCGCCCAGGACCGGCAGCAGCTAAGTGACGATCGCCGCTATGAGGTCCCGGCCACCATCATCGCCTGCGAATTCCCGTCCTCGCTGCTGACCCGGATGATCGCCGAGGGCCACCCGTATGTGGCGGAGCTCGGCCGTGTCCGCGACGTCGAATACGTGGACCTGCCCACCGGGCACTGGCCGCAGTTCACCAGGCCCGCCGAGCTCGGCGCCGCCATCMTGGCCGCTGTCGACCGKACCGCCTGAACCCGACCTGACCTGACGGAAAATGCCGGCAGCCCGCCGGACGCGTCAGTGGCCGAACGGGTCCGGGTCAACCCCCGGCATCCAGGTCAGGCCGGGGACGCCCCAGCCGCTCCGTTTGGCCTGCTTCATGGCCTTGCGCGCATAGCGGTCGACCAGCCGATTGACGTAGAGCTTGCCGTCGAGGTGGTCGTACTCGTGCTGGATGACCCGGGCGAACCAGCCGGTCGCCTCGAATTCCACCGGCTTCCCGTCGCCGTCGAAGCCTTGGACGCGTGCCCATTCGGCCCGCTTGAGCGGATACTGGCCGCCCGGGAAGGACAKGCAGCCTTCCTCGTCCTCGTCCGGATCCKGCAGCSCGCCGGAGACCTTGGAGAGGGTCAGCACCGGGTTKACCACGACGCCGGTGGGCGGGGCGCCGTCGTCGTTCTCGTACTTGTACACGAAGAGCCGCTTGCCCACCCCCACCTGGGGAGCGGCCAGCCCGACGCCGTTGGCGGCGTCGTTGGTCTCGAACATGTCGGCGATCAGGGTGCGGAGCTCGTCGTCGAAGACGTCGACTTCCGCGGCCCGGCGGTGCAGCACGGGCTCGCCCCAGATCGTGATGGGCAGGACGGTCATGTCAGGTGATTCCTCGGGTGCTGGTGGCGACGTGCGGATCAGCCGGCGATGGTGCGGCCGACGACGTCGCGCATGATTTCGTTGGTGCCGCCGAAGATCGTCAGCAGCCGGGCGGCGAGGTAGGCCTGGGCCACCGGGTATTCCAGGATGTAGCCGTAGCCGCCGTGCAGCTGCAGGCACCGGTCCGTGACGGACTTGGCGCGCTCGGAAGCCCACAGCTTGGCGCGGGCAGCACCTGCGGCGTCGAGTTCGCCGGCATTGAAGGCCAGGATGGCCTGGTCCACATAGGCTTCGGTGACCTCGACCTCGGTGAGGATGTCGGCGAGTTGGAAGCGGCTGTTCTGGAAGTCGATGATCCGCTCGCCGAACGCGTTGCGCTCCTTCGTGTAGCGGACGGTCGCCTCATAGACGGATCGCACGACGGCGGAGCTCGCCACCGCGATCGCGAGGCGGCCCTGGGGGAGCTGTTCGGCCGCGTACTGCAGGCCCTTGCCCACCTCGCCCACCAGATCGGCGTGCGGGACGCGGACGTTGTCGAAGAACAGTTCCGCCGTGTCGGAGGCCTTCAGGCCCATTTTGTCCAGCTGCTTGCCGGTGTTGTAGCCCTCACCCTTCTGGACCATGAAGAGGGAGAACGAGTCGTGGTTGCCACGACCGGTCCCGCCGTCGGTGCGGGCCAGGACCAGGGAGGCGTCGCCGGAAATGCCGTTGCCGATGAACGTCTTCTGGCCGCTGATCAGCCAGTCGTCGCCGTCGCGGACGGCCTTGGCACGGACGCCGCGAAGGTCGGAGCCGGCGCCCGGCTCGGTCCAGGCAATCGAGGTGACCTTTTCGCCGGAGACCATGGCGKGCAGCCAGCGGGACTTGAGGTCATCGGAGCCGTAGGCCAGCAAGTGGGGGAGGACCATGTCGTCGTGCAGGTGGAACGCCAGGCCGACGGCGAGGTGGTTGCTCTTGGCGAACTCCTCGTCCAGCACCGCACGGAAGCGGTAGTCGTTCATGCCCATGCCGCCGAACTCCTCCGGCACGGCCAGGCCCAGCAGTCCCTGCTCGCCGGCCGCCGACCACAAGTCCCGGGACATCATGTGGTCCTTGTCCCACTGGGCATAGTGGGGGGCCACCGCGCGCGAATTGAACTCGGCAGCCATCTMGCGGAACATCTCGTGGTCTTCTTCAAAGAGCTTGCGCTTCACTGCGTTTCCTTCCAATACAGACAACAAAGGCCGCACCGGATAACCGGTGCGGCCTTTGGAAAAGGTCGGACAATCACTGCCGTCCTTCATGAGGGTGAGCGACGGGGGTTGAACCCGCGACCTCCTKGACCACAACCAGGCGCTCTGCCAACTGAGCTACGCCCACCATGTGCCGTATCAGGCCCTCCGGTGAACCGGCGGGCTGGAAAGGCAACGACAAATAGCTTACCTGTTGTTTGGGGGTGGTTTTGCCACTTTCGCGATTTTCGCCGAAATTTCCGCCAAACGTGGCGCAGATTACTTTTCTGCGCCACGGTCCCCGGTGCCGCTACTCGGCCGGGGCGGACTCCGCCGGGGTGCCCTCGGCAGAGCCGTCGCCCATGACGCGCTTGGCGATCCGTTGCGCCGTGGCGCTGTCCGGGCCGGGCGCGGGGACGAACACCGCCTCGCGGTAGTAGCGGAGTTCGTCGATGGAGTCTTTGATGTCGCCGAGCGCCCGGTGTCCGCCCATCTTGGCGGGKGACTGGAAGTAGGCCCGGGCAAACCAGCGGCGGGAGAGTTCCTTGATGGTGCTCACGTCGATGACCCGGTAGTGGAGGTGCTCCACCACCTCGGGCATGTCGCGGACCAGGAACACGCGGTCGGTGCCCACGGAGTTGCCGCCGAGCGGGGCCTTCCTGGGGTCCGGCACCCACTTCTTGATGTAGTCGAGCACGGCGGCCTGCGCTTCGGCCATGGTCTTGCCGTGCGGGAGCTCGGCCAGGAGGCCGGACCGGGTATGCATGTCCCGGACGAAGTCGTTCATCTGGGCCAGCGCGGCGTCGTCGGGCTTGATGACGACGTCGACGCCGTCACCCAGGATGTTTAGCTCCGAATCGGTCACCAGGGCGGCGACCTCGATCAGGGCGTCGTTCTTGGTGTCCAGGCCGGTCATTTCGCAGTCGATCCAGACGATGCGTTCGTTAGTTATAGGCACCCGCCCAGCCTACCGTTCCGACGTCACAGGGCCGTCCGGTGCTAGGATTTCGGGTACGCGGCCGTCGAAGTATTTCGTCAAGCCGGCGCGCCCCGGGCTGGACAATTCGGCCGACTGCGGGCGGAAAAGTGKCCCACGACAGATTGGACGATCCTGACATGACGGCGCCTGTGCCTGCGGCGGGGGAAACGGCTGCCGGTACGTCCCGCCCGACTGACTCCCGTCCGACTGAGACCCGCGAGGCCGGGTCCCGCCCCGCCGACCTCCGCCCGGCTGGCGTCCGCCCCGGTGCCGTCGACGACGTTGACAATCCCCGGTCCCCGATCTTTGCCGGGTTCCTCGGATCGCTGTTCATGGCGATCGGTTCAATCGGCGTCGGCTGGCTCGCCCCCGTGTCCGGGCTCCGCCGCGTTCCGCTGTTCATCTGGATGCGCACCGAAGCCATCGGCGTCGCCCTGTCCATCGTCCTGCTGGCCTTCGGCGGCATGCTCCTGGTCCGTGCGTGGCTGCGGCTGGGCCAGCGCGTCCGGGTCTGGGGGCCGGGCGCCCGCAAKGCCACGCTCCAGGCGACCGTGGCGTGGGGCCTGCCGCTGATGTTCTCCGTGCCGCTCTTCAGCCGGGACGTCTACGCCTACATCGGCCAGGGCCGGCTCATGGTGGAGGGATTCAACCCGTACGAAAACGGCATTTCGGCGCTGTCCAACTACTTCCAGCTGGGCGCGGACAAGATGTGGACCGAGGCGCCCGTTCCGTACGGCCAGCTCTTCCTGTGGATCGAGCAGTTCGTGGTCTGGGCCACCAACGTGAACCCCGAGGGCAGCATCATGCTCTTCCGGATGGCCGCGCTGGTGGGCATCGTCCTGTGCGTGATCTACGTGCCGAAACTGGCCGAACTCCATGGGGTGAACCCGAACCGGGCCCTGTGGCTGACGGCCGCCAACCCGCTGTTCCTCACCAACTTCATCGCCAGCGTGCACAACGACGCCCTCATGATCGGGCTGGCCCTGGCCGGCCTGTATTACTGCGCCACGCGCCGGGTCATCCGCGGAATCGTGCTGGTCACGCTCTCCATCGCGGTGAAGCCCATCACGATCGTCTTCCTGCCGTTCATCGGCCTGCTCTGGGCGGGAAAGAACGCCAGCTGGCCGCGCAAGTTCCTCTTCTGGGGCCTCACGGCCGGCATCAGCCTAACCCTGCTGTACCTCATGAGCCGGGTCAACGGCTTTGGCTTCGGCTGGATCAACGGTCTGTCCGCCCCGGGCAGCATCTGGATCTGGTACGCGCCCGTGGGCCTGATGGGCCTGGTCGTCGCCTCCATCTCCAACGCGTTCGGCCTGGACGGCTGGGGACTGGCCAAGTGGGCGTTCGACGCCGGCAAGCTGGTCGCCGTCGGGATCGTCGCCTGGCAGATCTTCCGCGGTGACTACGACCGTCTGATGCGCCGTCTCACCCTGGCGTTCGCCGCCGTCGTGCTCCTGTCCCCGATGATCCAGTCCTGGTACATCGTCTGGCTGATCCCGCTGTTCGCGGTCACGGGCATCCGCGACGACTGKCAGGTCAAGGCGCTCTACTTCATCGTGTCCTTCTTCATGGTGTACGCGATCTCGGACCAGCTGGACGTCTTCCCGTACCTGCAGACCGCCGACCTCGGCCTGGCCCTGGCGCTGGCCCGCAACGCCGCGGCCATTATCGCCCTGCTCTTTGCGCTGTACCTGATCTTCCTGGACCCGAAGACCAAGCTGCTGTTCAGCAAGTCGGACGAGCCCGTCACCACACGGCCGATCATCTAGGCCTGTTTGTCCGGGCCGGATCAGCCGGGCGGCAGGTTCTTCAGCGCTTCCCTGCGGGAGAGCGGACTGAGCCCGTCCCTGTGTTGCTGCACAAACGCCACCACCCAGTCCGTGTCCGTCCTGGYGTACTGGCGCAGCGCCCACCCGATCGCCTTCCGGATGAAGAACTCCTGATCGCCCAGGTTGGCCTCKATCACGGCGGCCAGGAGGGCCGTGTCCGTGGCGGCCTTCGCCCCGAGCTGCGCCGTGATGGAGGCCCGCCGGATCCAGAAGTCCTCATCCTTGCTCCAGCGCCCMAGGACCGGCGTCAGTTCTGCGCGGTGCGCCTGCAAGAGCCCGCCCAGCCGGTGCGCCACCCCGTCCACCAGGTCCCACCAGGCTCCGGTGCGGATGATTTCCTCGTACACGGCCAGCATGCCGAGCTCCCGGGCCGCGAGTTTCAGCCCGGTGAGTTCGATCGCCGCGTAGCGTTCCTMACGACAGCCGGAGTCCCGCCACAGTTCGAGCACTGCGGACTGCAATTCCGCGATGCTGCCCGGAGGATGCTCGGCGGCCGCGGCCTTGACGATTCTGCGGACTTCGGGAACCCGCACKCCCAGGAACGGCATCTGCGACTTCATATAGGCCTGTGCCCCGGCGGCGCGGCCGGGATCGGCTGCAGCCTGCAGCCGGCCGCGGATCGCATCAATCAGTTCGGTGGTGGCCATGAAGCCACTGTAGACATCCTGCGGCGGGCTTTAGAGTTGAAGCCAGCAAGCCGCGGATCCGCGTCGGAAGGAAATCCATGTCCATGATCAAGAGCCCCGAAGAGATCGCCCTGATGCGCGAGGCCGGCCGGGTGGTCGCCACCACGCTGGGCCGGGTCCGGGACGCCGCCGCCGTCGGTGTCTCGCTCAAGGAGCTGGACGAGGTCGCCGCGGCGTCCATCGCCGACGCCGGTGCCACGCCGGCGTTCCTGAACTACCGGCCCCGGTGGGCATCGGTCCCGTTTCCCGGGGTCATTTGCACGAGCGTCAATGATGCCGTCGTGCACGGCATTCCCAACGGCTACCGGCTGCAGGACGGGGATCTGCTGAGCGTGGACTGTGGCGCGTTCCTGGACGGCTGGTGCGGCGATGCCGCCGTCAGCTTCGTCGTCGGCACGGCGGCCCCGGCGGACCAGGCCCTCATCGACGCCACGGACGCCGCCCTGGCCCGGGGGATCGAGGCTGCCCGGATCGGGAACAAGATGGGCGATCTGGGCTACGCGATCGGCGGGGAAGCGCGCCGGGCGGGCTACGGGCTCCTTGCCGACCACGGCGGCCACGGGATCGGCCGGACCATGCACGCCGAGCCGCACGTGCCCAACGACGGCCGGCCCGGCCGCGGCATCAAACTCACCGAGGGCCTTGTGATCGCCATTGAGCCGATGCTCCTTCTCGGGCGCAAGGACGACTACTACCATGACGAGGACRAGTGGACCCTCCGCTCCGCGAACGGGCGCCGMGCCGCGCACAGCGAGCACACGGTTGCCATCACGAAGGACGGCCCGGTCATCCTGACGCTGCCGTAGTGGCAGCCGGAGCTGTCAGGGCGCCGTGAGGCGGACGACGGCGCGTCCCGGCACCGCGTCGCTGACCACTTCGAAGCCTGCGGCCAGGAAGAGCCTCAACGTGCCGTGGTAGAGGTCTGCCGGGCCGGCCTTGGGCCGCTGCGCGGGGTCGACCGGATAGCCTTCCACCACCATTGCGCCGTGGGCAAAGGCGTGCTCGACGGCGGCCGCGAGCAGCGCCCCAGCCACGCCGGTCCGGCKCTGGCCGGAGGAGACAACAAAACAACTCACGGACCACACCGGATTCCCGCCATGATCCCGGGCCACGGCAGACCCCGCCGCCGTCAAGACCTTCGAGCGGACGATCCTGGGATAGCACCCGCGGGCCTCGACGGCGCACCAGCCCACCGGGTTCCCGCCGCGGAAGGCGAGCACCCCCGGGGCCGGGCCGCCGCCGTCGAACTTGTCCCGCAACTGGACTTTCCGCTGCGCGGGGGTGGACGAGGACCACTGCGTTCCGGTGAGGGCGAAGAACCGGCACCAGCAGCGCGACGGTTCGCCGCGGCCCCCAAAGAGGCGCTCGACGTCGGGCCAGTCCGCCGCCGCGGTGGTGATGGCTTCCGGCTCCCGGGGTTCTGCTCCGCCCATGGAAACAGGCTAGCCCCCGCCGGCGTCAGCGCGTGCGCGCGCCGGCGCCGGACTGACGGCCGGTACGCTGACGATGCGCGGCCAGGCGCAGTTGGATGATGCGGGCGGCTCCCGCGATCGCGACCAGCACGCCGCCGCCGACGGCTGCGATGAACAGTGCAATGCCCAGCGGGACCGAGCCTGTGAGGCCAAAGAACTTGACCTGCACATATTCCTGGTTCTGCAGGATGAAGGCGATGAGCAGGATCAGCACCACCAGCGCGCAGGCAACCGCGGCCCAGACCATTCCCGCACGGGTGACCTGGCGTGCTTCCGGTGCAGGAACCGGTGTTCCGGGCGTCTCTGCCCGGGGCGTTTCCACGCCCGTCGCCGCGGCCGGGGCAGCCGGAGCCGGGGAAACAAGGTCCGGGCCGGCCTGGGTTCCGGTGTTGGCGCCTTCCTCGGCGGATCCGGACGTGTGGTCAGCGGCCCTCGGGTACTGGGTGGTCGGGGCGTCGTAGGAATCGTTGGGATCAAATCCGCGGGGTGTCTGGGTCATGGCGGCCGTGCCTTTCGGTTGCGGGCAGGGAGCACAGGCGATCCCTGGTGCCCTGCCTGTCCCCTCAATACTAAGCGTGCTGATGGCTGATGGCGGGTTGTTGGCACCGGGCCGGGCACGGTATAACGTCACCCCCAAAGGAAGCCTTGAAGAGGAGGCGCGGCCGTGACAATCATTGACAACGCTGTTTATGTGGACGGTCGCCGGACCGCCGACCCGGAAGATCTCGAGGAGACGTATTTCCTTCTGCGGCAGCGCCAGGGTATGGCGTGGATCGGGCTCTACCGGCCCGAACCTGACGAGCTGCGATCGGTGGCCGAGGAATTCGACCTGAGCCACCTGGCCGTGGAGGACGCGCTCGCCGGCCACCAGCGGGCGAAGCTGGAGCACTACKGCGAAACCCTGTTCCTGGTTCTGCGGCCGGCCCGGTATCTGGATGATGTGGAGAAGGTCGAGTTCGGCGAGATCCATGTCTTCGCCGGCCCGGACTTCGTCGTTACCGTCCGCCGTGCCGAGTCGCCGGATCTGGCCCGGGTGCGCCGGCGCATGGAGTCCGAGCCGGACTTCCTGGCGCTTGGACCGGATGCGGTGCTGTACGCGATCGTGGACCAGGTGGTGGACGAGTACGAGCCGGTGGCCGCCGGGCTGGAAAACGACATMGATGAAATCGAAGATKATCTGTTCGCAGCCGATCCCGGCGTGTCACGCAGGATCTATGAGCTCTCCCGCCAGGTCATCGGGTTCCAGCGCGCCACAGCCCCTCTTGCCGGAATCCTGCAGACGCTCATGGCCGGCGGACCGGACGGGGTGCCGGATCCCGAACTGCAGGACCACTTCCGCGATGYCCTGGACCATGCCCTCAGGCTCGGGGAACGGGTGGCAGCGTTCCGTGCGCTGCTGCAGAATGCGCTGGCCGTCAACGCCGCGCTCGTGGCACAACGGCAAAACGATGAAATGCGCCTCCTGACGGAGTCGAGCTTCGCCCAGAACGAGCAGGTCAAGCGGATTTCGTCGTGGGCTGCGATCCTGTTCGCCCCGACGCTGATCGCGTCAATCTACGGCATGAACTTCCGCCTCATGCCCGAGCTCGACTGGTTCTTCGGCTATCCGATGGCACTCGGGCTCATGGTGGGCATGGGCTTGATCCTGTACCTGGCGTTCAAACACAACAAGTGGATCTGACGCCCCGGCGCAGCCGGATGGGGAATCCCAGCCGGATGGGGAACGCAGCCGGATGGGGAATCGCAGCCGGCTGCGGGGAGTGTGGCGGCGATGTGCGGTGGCGGTTTACTGCGGTGGCGGCCAGGTCCCTGATGGGGCCCTGGGCTGCGGAAGTCCGCAGCCCAGAGCCGCACTCCTTGTGCCCCAGGAGGGAATCGAACCCCCGACCGGCGGATTAGAAGGCCGCTGCTCTATCCCCTGAGCTACTGGGGCACGCTGGCTGCCCGCCGGCTGCTGCCGGGGACGCCTCAAAAAGTTTACAGTGCCGGACGGCCGCCGACGGTCAACGCCGGCCTCCGGCTTGTCGGTAGTCCGGGCCGCCCGCCAACTCCTCCCCAACACCTCCCCGGTACGGCTGCCGGCGGCTGGTTTTCCACATGGCACAGCCTGGCCCTCCCCGGCGACCGTCCAGCGCAGGATGCTGGAACTRCCCGCCAGGGCACGACAATTCGAGACAGGACATGAGAATGAGTGACAACATTACGGTCCGCGGCTTCGTGGCCACGGAGATCAGAAGTTCGACCACCCCCGGTGGCGTGGCCACGGCGTCCTTTCGGCTMGGCGCCACCGACCGCCGTTACGATCGCGCGACCAGCACCTGGGTGGACGGCAACACCAACTGGTTCACCGTCCAGGGCTACCGGCAACTGGCCGGCAACCTGGGCTGCAGCGTCAAGAAGGGCCAGCGGGTCATCGTCGTTGGCAGGCTAAAGATGAGGAGTTGGGAAAGAGACGGCCGGATTTACCACGCCGCAGAAATTGACGCCGAGTCCGTTGGCCACGACCTCATGTGGGGATCCGCCAACTTCACGCGCACGGCCGGAGCCGGAACCCAGGCGGCCGCCGGGCCCGGCGCACCTGGCGCACCCGGGGACGGCGACGGCGGCCCAACACCGACGGAGTCCGGCGATGCCGACGGAAACAGCGGCGGCGGCCCCGACCACGACGCGACGTACATCGATGACGCGACCGGTGAAGAAGAGGAAGTGGACCAGGAAACCGGCGAACTGAAAGGGGCCGCGGCCTGAATCCCCGCAAGACGCCGGCGGCGAGCCCGGAAGCGACGATATCCGCGCGTCCCTGATTGGCGCCGGGATTCCGGGCGGCGCCGTCCAATGCCCGCCTGCGTCCTCCATCGTCGTCAAAGGACTGATTGGGGGCGTCCGGAATGTGAGTTATCCCGGCCGAGCCACTAGATTTGTAGGCATGGCGGAATTTATCTACACAATGACCAAGGCCCGTAAGGCTGTCGGCGAAAAACTCATCCTCGATGACGTAAGCATGTCCTTCTTCCCGGGGGCCAAGATTGGCGTTGTCGGCCCGAATGGTGCCGGTAAGTCCACCATTCTMAAGATCATGGCAGGCCTGGACACTCCCTCCAACGGCGAGGCCCGGCTCAGCCCCGGCTACACGGTCGGCATCCTGCTGCAGGAGCCGCCGCTGAATRAAGACAAGACCGTCCTGGGCAACGTCCAGGAAGGCGTCGGTGAAATCTACGGCAAGATCCAGCGCTTCAACGAGATCTMCGAGGAAATGGCCAGCCCCGACGCTGACTACGACGCCCTCCTCGAAGAAATGGGTCAGCTGCAGGAAGCGATTGACGCCGCCGACGCCTGGGACATCGATTCCCAGCTGGAACAGGCCATGGACGCCCTGCGCTGCCCGCCGGCCGACGCCGATGTCACCCTCCTCTCCGGTGGTGAGCGCCGCCGCGTCGCCCTCTGCAAGCT
>NZ_JBFTHK010000026.1:0-37208 GCF_056394205.1 Arthrobacter sp. 10T413_2
AGGTGTGCGTCATGGCTTCCTCCAAAGCGGTCGGATGCTCGTGCTGGGGTCCTTTCACACTCTAGGGGGTGCGGTTCCGGGTGCCGAGCGCGTCGAGTTGGCACGTCGCGGCAGTCCCGGCGCTAAACACTGCCGCGAAGTGCCCACTCGGTGGCTGTCGACCTGGTCCGGAGCCGCCTGGAGCTGGGTGCCGGCGAAATGTTACGCCCGGCGGTTGCCCCTGCCTCGGCTCCGGGGCTATGGTCGACGCTATGACTAACCGTTGGTATGCGTATTTTTCGTTGGCTCTGGAGGGGCCCGCGTCTAACTGACACGCATCCAACTTTCCTTCAGAGCCAACAGGGCAGAGATCATTCTCTGCCCTTCGCCATTTCTCCGGMGGGTTCTGATCAGGGCCCGCTCCGCACCCGGAACAGGACCCGAACATGAGCATCGAAGCAGCCGCCGACACCCAGCAATCCACCTCGAACCTGCGCGTCAGCGAATTCACCCCGCTGCCCACCCCGCAGGACCTCATGGCGGAACTGCCGCTGGAGGCCCGCATGGCCGACGTGGTGGGACGAAGCCGCGACGAGGTCCGCGCCATCATGGACGGCGTCGATGACCGGCTGCTGGTGATCGTGGGTCCGTGCTCCATTCACGACCCCAAGGCCGGCCTCGAATACGCCCGCCGGCTGGTGAGCCAGGCCGAGAAGCACCGCGAAGACCTGCTGATCGTCATGCGCACATACTTCGAGAAGCCGCGCACCACGGTCGGCTGGAAGGGCCTGATCAACGACCCCCGGCTGGACGGCAGCCACGACATCGYGGCAGGCCTACGCGCGGCCCGGTCATTCCTGCGGCAGGTCACCGCGCTCGGCCTGCCCACGGCCACCGAGTTCCTCGAGCCCATCAGCCCGCAGTACGTCGCGGACCTCGTCTCCTGGGGCGCGATCGGCGCCCGCACCACGGAGAGCCAGATCCACCGCCAGCTGGCCTCCGGGCTGTCCATGCCGATCGGGTTCAAGAACGGGACCGACGGCGACCTCCAGGTGGCGCTGGACGCCTGCAGCGCCGCCGCGGCCGCCCAGGCGTTCCTCGGGATCGACGACGACGGCAGGGCCGCGCTCGTGGCCACCRCCGGCAATCCGGACACCCACATCATCCTCCGCGGCKGACGCAAGGGGCCCAACTACTCCGCCGCCGATGTTGAGGCCACCTCGGCCAGGCTGGCCGCGAAGCAGCTGAACCCCCGGCTGATCGTCGACGCCAGCCACGCCAACAGCGGCAAGAACCACCACCGCCAGGCCGAGGTCGCCCTCGAAATCGGATCCCAGCTGGAAAGCGCCGGAGCCGCTGCCGGGGCCATCGCCGGCGTCATGCTGGAGAGCTTCCTGGTGGGCGGGGCGCAGAACCTCGACGTCAACGCCGCAGACAAAGCCGCAAGCGCAGAACCAGGCACCGGGCGGGACGAACTGGTCTACGGCCAGAGCGTCACGGACGCCTGCATGGACTGGGACGTAACGGCGTCGGTGCTCGGCCAACTGGCGGCCTCGGCCCGCACGCGCCGGACCCGCGCCTGAGGCCGCAGCCCGGATCAGGGCACGGGGTGCCAGCATTTCGAGATTCCTGCGGAAAGTGCGTGGGTATTCCTGCGGAAGGCTTTMACATTGGCACCATGAGCAACTACAGTTGCTTTCACATGGTTGTTTGATGGCTCAGCATCGGCACACCGCCATGGCATCAGGTGGGGCTGCCGTTCGCTTGAGCAAAGGAATAAGGGAAATGTCTACGGAGGCCAACTTCTCCAAAGCCCGTTTTTTGACCGTGGCTGAGGTCGCGGAACTTATGCGGGTATCAAAGATGACTGTGTACCGTCTGGTGCATTCGGGGGAGATGCCGGCCGTTCGCTTCGGCCGCTCCTACCGCGTACCGGAGAACGCCGTCGAGCAGTACCTCAAGGGTGCTGTCGTCGACTCGGGTGACGGCCACGCCGGGACTGGCTAAAGAGTCCGCAACATCTTTCTCAGCGTGAATCGACTGCTTTGGGGCCGCACATGGCCCGCGGTCGTGGGGTGCCCCGGAGAGGCGGTACCCTGTTAAGGAACGTTTTACGTCATTGTAAGAACCTGTCAGTTGTTTCAGTCTGCTGCTTAGCCCGCGGACCCTTCCCAACAGGCAGGTACTGCATCTAGCCGGTAAGGAACTTTCGTGGGTTCAGTTATTAAGAAGCGTCGCAAGCGTATGGCCAAGAAGAAGCACCGCAAGCTGCTTCGCAAKACGCGCCACCAGCGTCGCAATAAGAAGTAGCAATACTTCGCACTGCATGAAATGCCCGTTGCCTTCCAGGTGGMGGGCATTTTCTTGCCCTTGTGCGGGCGGGCAGGGATTTTGCGCCGGAAACGGGCACKGGCTGCGGAATCGGGAGCGGGTTGCGGAAACGGGCACGGGCTGCGGAATCGGGCGCAGGCGGGCCGGATCCGCGCCGCGCGCGACCGGAACCGCAGCGGAAAGGTCCGGAGCTTAGCGGCCGGGGCCGCGGAAGCGGGAGAACCCCCGCCACAGGCCGTAGATGGCCCCTCCCACGGTGGCGGCCTTGAACCCCAGAGTGGCGGCGCGCCGGCCGGAGCGGAAATCGTAGACCGGCCAGTTGTGCTCGCGGGCGTAACGGCGCAGCTTGGAGTCGGGATTGATGGCGACGGGGTGTCCCACCATGCTCAGGAGCGGGATGTCGTTGTGGGAATCGCTGTAGGCCCAGCAGCGGCCAAGGTCCAGGCCCTGGTCCGCGGCGATTTCGCGGACCGCCACCGCCTTGGCCGGGCCATGGAGGATTTCGCCTACGAGCTGTCCGGTGTAGGAACCGTCCAGGATCTCGCCCACCGTGCCCAGCGCCCCGGTCAGGCCCAGCCGGCTGGCAATAACGTTCGCCACCTCGACCGGTGTCGCCGTGACGAGCCAAACCTTGCGCCCGACCCGGAGGTGCTGCTCGGCCAGGGCCTTGGCCCCCGGCCAGATCCGCGACTCAATCATCTCGTCATAGACCTCTTCGCCCAGGGCCTCGATGTCCTTCGCCGTGATGCCGGCGGCGAGGGACAGTGCGGAATCCCGGACGGCATGGACGTCGTCCATGTTTTCGCCGCGCAGGATGAACATGAACTGCTTCCATGCGAAGCCGGCAGCCTGCCGCAAGGTGAACGCGCCGCGCTGGTGCAGCTTGCGTGCCACGTGGAAAAGGCTTGCGCCCTTCATGAGGGTGTTGTCGACGTCGAAAAACGCGGCCTCGCCGTGCTGCGGCATTGCAGCGGGCTCGCTGGCCACAGCGACGTATTTCTCCTCGGGCATGCCACGAGTCTAGTCAATGACCGGYCCCGGACCGCCCGCCGGGTGCGCGACGCGGCGGCAGGACTGCATGACGGCCCCCAAGCGCCGCCCCCGGTGTTGTCCCTGTGAGKGGTGCGGCATGAGGGGAGTGCAGCGCGTCGACGCCGACGCGGCCGCCGGGCTACGGTGGATCCATGGCCACACCCGCGCACTTCCCCGATGTAGTTCTGATCACTAAAGCCAACTGTCACCTGTGCACGGAGGCGCGCGCCGCCGTCGGCCGCGTCACTGCTGCCCTCGGGATCGGTTGGACGGAGCAATCCGTGGACGACGACGCCGGGCTGCGCGACCGCTTCGCCGAGGAGATCCCGGTGGTGCTGGTGGACGGCGTGCAGCGGGATTTCTGGAAGATCGACGAGGCCCGCCTGACACGGACCCTTCAGCGGGCCATCGGACAACAGCCCTGACGCCTGGTGCTTTGTTGCGTGATGCGCGGGGGCTCTAGAGTGGGAAGCACAACGCGACGCAATGGAGCAGATAGTGACTTCGCTGGATTCATCTCCCGAGGCTGTTCCCGGGGGAGCCGGGACTGCCGCCAAACAGATTCCGCCCGCGGCCGTGGCGCGGCTGACCATTTATCTGCGCGCCCTGACCACACTGCTGGCGGAAGGGGTGGACCGGGTCTCGTCCGAGTCCCTGGCCGAGGCCTCCGGGGTTAGCTCCTCAACGCTGCGCAAGGACCTCTCCTATGTGGGCTCCTACGGAACGCGGGGCGTGGGGTACGAGGTCCAGTACCTCAACCGGCACATCGCGGCCGCCCTCGGGCTGACGCACGACTGGAAGGTCGCAATCGTCGGCGCCGGCAACCTGGGCAAGGCCTTGGCCCGGTACGGCGGATTCGAGTCGCGGGGCTTTGACATCGTGGCAATTTTCGACGCCGACCAGATGGTGGTGGGTAGCGAAGTCGGCTGGCTGCGCGTCAGCGACGCCGCGGACCTCGAGCCGGTACTGCAACGGACGGGCGCCAACATGGTGGTTCTGGCGCTGCCCGCCGCGGTGGCCCAGGATGTCTGCGACCGCGTGATTGCCGCCGGTGTGCGGAGCATCCTCAGCTTCGCCCCGGTGATGCTGCAGGTCCCGCCGGGGGTCAACCTCCGCAAGGTGGACATGGCAACTGAACTCCAGATCCTAGCCTATCACGCACAACGGGCGCAGGACCCGGAGGACGCCGACTAGGTTCGGCCAGGTCCTCCGGCTCCCGCGCCCGATGGGTTTTCCTGTTGGGGAGTCCTTGGTGCAGCTACTTCCCGAAGGGGGCGCCGGGACGCCCGTAGGGGTTGGCAAAGGGTTGCCGCTTCTGGAAATAGGGGGACGCCGCGGGCAGGTACAGCAGCACGATGGCCGCAATGCCGATCAGCGCGGCCAAGGTGGCGAGGCTGAGCGGGTAGAGGTTGAGGATGGACAGCGCGGCAAACACCGTACCCAGAATACGGGCCCAGTTCTTGCCCTTGCGGACGTTGAACGCCACGAGGGCGTACAGCCCGGCGGTGATCAGGGCGATCACCACGATCGTGCCGATCAGGACACCTTTGAGGGACTCGAAATCGACCTTCGTGCCACTTGTTGCCATCTGCTGCTCGAACAGGTCCCGGACGGCGGGGCTGTCCAGGGTGCCCAGGGACAGCAGCATGGAAATCACCCACACCGCGCCTGCCGCGATGATCAGCCAGAACGAGGTGTTGACGAGCTGGGGAACCGGGCCAGCAGCCTGAGGCTGCTCGGACGGGTACTGGGCGTAGGGGGACTGGCCGTACTGCGGGGCGTTCTGGCCGTAGGCCGGGGGTGACTGCTGGCCGTACTGGGGAGTCTGCGGGGCGTTTTGGCCGTAGGCCGGGGGTGACTGCTGGCCGTATTGCGGGGTCTGCGGGGCGTTTTGGCCGTAGGCCGGGGGTGACTGCTGGCCGTATTGCGGGGTCTGCGGGGCGTTTTGGCCGTAKGCCGGCGGGGTCTGCGGGGCGTTTTGGCCGTAGGCCGGCGTGGAGTCCTCGCCCGGTTCGGAGCCGTTGGGAGGTGAAGGCTGGACTGGAGGGTTGCTCATGAAGCGGTCCTTTGCGAGTCGATCACGGAATCGGCCACCGGGACCAGCGATCCTGCCCTGCCCCCAGCATGGTTTAGCTCCACCGTACCGCGGGCCGGCCGCCGTGCGGATCATTCCGCAGAGGTATTCTCAACCCTATTGCGACCACCGGCTGGGCCGCGGCTGGACCGCAAGCGGGACGGGCGGTTGGGCTGCGCGCACGCCACTGCAATCAAACGGAATCCCGGGGCGCGGCAGGCCTAGATTCGGCCCCGATGGGCGACAAACCAAGCCTGTGAATTTGGCAGCCACATCAGCACGGTTGCTGCCAGGCTGATGAAGAAGCCCGGCAGGCCTCCACCGCCCCGACCGGCAGCGACACCGGCACTAACGATGGCCAGCACCAGGGAGATGCCGACAAGGACTGTGAGGGCGAAGCGGGCCCACTCCCGGCCCTCCTTCATCTTCATGGCCAGGATGATCTGGGCAGTCGCCAGCACGAGGGCCACCAACACCAGAACGAACACCAGGAGCCCGAGGGGCGGCGCAAAGGCGATGATGACAAAGGACCCGAACAAACCAATGATTCCGCCGAGGATGCCCAGAAGCCCGCCGATGAGCCAGATCCAGTACGAGACCTTCAGCTCTGTGGGCATTGCGGTGACCTTGAACATGCCGGACAGGCCGCCCGCGGGCAATGCATCGCTAAAGCTTCTCGGACGGTCCGCAGGCATCTCGAAGCGGAATCCGCCCGTAGGCGGCGGTGCCTGGTAGTCCGGCGGGGGCGGCTGGTACCCCGGCGGCGGTGCCTGGTAGCCCGGCGGCGGTGCCTGGTAGCCCGGCGGGGGCGGCTGGTACCCCGGCGGCGGTGCCTGGTAGCCCGGCGGGGGCGGCTGATAACCCGGTGGCGGTGCCTGATAGGCCGCGGGCTGTTCCGGACCGGCAGGCGGGACACTGCCCGGCGGCGGGGGATGGGCACCTGGCTGCTGCGGCGGTACATCACTCGGGTTGCTCATGGCTCTCACTGTAGACCGGCGATTCCCTGTTATCCAGACAATCTGAGGGCCGCMGCAGCCCGCGAAGCACTCGCGGAAACATCAGCGGAAACCACAGCGGAACCAGCAACACAAACAACGGCGCCCTGCTTCATCGCGAAGATGAAGCAGGGCGCCGGAACCGGCCACCCGGCGTCGGGCCGCCAGCGGGGAGAGCAGTGACTATGCGGCGGGAGCGATGAAGGCCAGTTCCAGGTTGATGGCAACCTTGTCGCTGACCAGCACGCCGCCGGCTTCGAGGACTGCGTTCCAGGTCAGGCCGAAGTCCTTCCGGCTGATGGTGGTTTCGGCGGTGAGTCCGGCGCGGGTGTTGCCGAACGGATCGACGGCCACGCCGTTGAACTCGGTCTCGAGGGCCACCGGGCGGGTGATGCCCTTGATGGTGAGGTCGCCCTGGAGTTCGTAGGCGTMGCCCTTGKGGACGATGGTGTTGGAGACGAAGGAGATCTCCGGGAACTTCTCGACGTCGAAGAAGTCCTCGCCGCGGACGTGGCCGTCKCGGTTGGCATCGCCGGAGTCGAAGCTCGCGGTMTTGATCGAGGCGCTCACCTTGGAGTCGGTGACGTTCTCGGAGAGGTCCAGCGTGGCTGCGGCGTCGGTGAACTGGCCGCGGACCTTGCTGATACCTGCGTGGCGGACGGTGAACCCGATCTCGCTGTGCGACGGGTCKAKGGTCCAGGTGCCGGTGGTGACGTTTGCGGGAAGTGCCATGGTGATKCTCCTTKAGTMGGGTGGGTCCTGCTGCGGTTCGTCTGATCGTTACTTGAAACCTCATTGGTTGAAATCTCAACTAACTGCTTCACCCAGTATAAACATGCATTTGCATCTTTTATTCCAACTCCAGGGAACATTTTTCAAAACTCGTCAGTTCTACCTTCCGTAGAAGATTTCAGATCGACCGTCATCTTTGAGAAACTGGTAGACATGCCCCAAGCCACTGTTCATTTGCTCCGCCACGGCGAGGTCCACAATCCCGATGGTGTCCTGTACGGCAGGCTGCCGGAATTCCACCTCTCCGAACTCGGCCGGGAKATGGCCCGCACGCTGGCCGAACACTTCAGCGAGCGGTCCGAACAAGGGGCCCGGATCGTCCACTTGGCGGCGTCGCCGCTGACCCGCGCGCAGGAGACGGCCCAGCCGATTGCCGCGGCCCTGGGCCTTGAGATCGCCACCGACGCCCGCATTATCGAAGCGGCCAACTACTTTGAGGGTCTCCACGTCTCCAAGGCGGAGCTGCTCCGGCCCAAGCACTGGACCAAGCTGTACAACCCGCTCCGGCCGTCCTGGGGTGAGCCCTACAAGGAGCAGGCTGCGCGGGTCATCGCGGYGGTCCAGGATGCACGCGTCCGGGCGATCGAGCTTGGCGGCGACGGGGCCGAAGCCATCCTGGTCAGCCACCAGCTGCCCATCTGGGCCACGCGGCTCAGCGCCGAGGGCCGCCCGCTGTGGCATGATCCGCGGAAGCGCGAGTGCACGCTGACCTCGCTGACGTCCCTGGTGTTCGACGACGCCGGCGTGCTCGTGCGGGTTGACTACAGCGAGCCCGCTGCCGCCCTCCTGCCCGGTGCCGCCAGCACTCCGGGAGCCTGACCATGGCAGAGAATCGACGCGCGGGGACTCCGCTGTCCCGCCGCAACGTCCTGACGGCCGGCGGGGCTGCCCTCGCCGTCGTGTTCGGGCTGTCCGGCTGCGCCCAGGACGATGCCCTCGCCAAGCAGGCCAAGGCCGGGGACAACAAGAACTACGTGGCCGGCGACGGATCCGTGACCGAATTCGCCGTCGCGGACCGCAAGAGTCCCGTGGAGCTCAAGGGGACGCTGTTCGACGGAACCGCCGTCACCTCGGCGGACTTCACCGGCAAAGTGACCGTGCTGAACTTCTGGTTCGCCGCGTGCGCCCCCTGCCGGGTCGAAGCGCCCACCCTCGAGTCGCTGCACCAGGAATTCAAGAACCAGGGCGTGCAGTTCTTCGGCGTCAACCTGCGCGACGAAAAACCCACGGCCGACGCGTTCGACCAGACCTTCAAGCTGACGTACCCAAGCTTCAACGACAAAGACGGCGCCGTACTGCTGGCCGTCTCCGGCCTCGTGCCGCCCGGYGCTGTGCCCACCACCCTCGTGCTGGACAAGCAGGGCCGCGTCGCATCCCGGGTGCTCGGCGAAATCCAGCAGGGCACCCTCAAATCCCTCATCGCCGCCGCCGTGGCCGAGTAGCGCGGTCTACACCGTGAACAGCCCCTTCGCCGAAGCCATCCTGAACGGATCGCTCCTGCTGGCCATTCCCGTTGCCCTCCTGGCCGGATTTGTCTCCTTCCTCTCTCCCTGCGTCCTCCCGCTCGTCCCCGGATACCTCGGCTACGTCACTGGGCTGACCGGCGTCGACCTGCAGAAGCAAAGGCGCGGCCGCATGCTGGCCGGAATCGGGCTCTTCGTCCTGGGCTTCTCCGTGATCTTCGTGCTGCTTGGCGGGGCGTTCGGGCAGCTGGGCAGCCTCATCACCGGCTCGCAGAACAAGTGGATCACCCAGTTGCTGGGCATCCTGGTGGTCATCATGGGCGTGGTGTTCATGGGCGGCTTCGGCTGGCTGCAACGCGATGCCAAGATCCATGCCAAACCGCCGGCCGGCCTATGGGGTGCGCCCTTGCTCGGCATCACCTTCGGGCTGGGCTGGGCCCCGTGCATCGGTCCCACCTATTCCGCCGTCCAGCTCCTCAGCCTCTCCGGCGGCTCGTCCGCGGCGAAGGGGGCGTTCCTGGCCTTCGTGTATAGCCTTGGGCTGGGCATCCCGTTCCTGCTGATCGCGCTGGCTGTGCGCCGCGGCATCKGCGTGATGTCCTTCTTCCGCACGCACCGGCTCGCCATCCAGCGCACCGGCGGCGGCATCCTGATCCTGCTCGGCATCCTGATGGCCAGCGGCGTGTGGGGTACCTGGGTCTCCGGGTTGCAGTACTGGTTCCAAACCGATGTGAAATTGCCGATCTGATGAGCGAGCGCGTGAACGTAAAGAAGAAKAAGTCCCCCAAGTCCGAGGCCGTGATGCCCTCGCTGGGTCCGTTGGGCATGCTCCGCTGGGCGTGGACGCAGCTGACCAGCATGCGCACGGCCCTGTTCCTGCTCCTGCTGCTGGCTGTCGCCGCCGTGCCCGGCTCGCTGTTTCCACAGCGGCCCGCCAACCCGTCGATTGTCACGCAGTACATCCAGGACCATCCGGACTACGGCAAGATCCTGGACTCGGTCCAGCTCTACGACGTCTACTCCTCGGCGTGGTTTTCCGCGATCTACCTCCTGCTGTTTATCTCGCTGATCGGCTGCGTGATCCCGCGCGCCATCGCGCACTACAAGGCGATGCGCTCCCAGCCCCCGCGCACTCCGGCGCGGCTGTCCCGGCTCCCTGAATACGGCACCCTGGTGATTCCCGCCGACGCCGGGATCCCGGCGTCGGCGGCTATCTCCGACGCCGCGGAACTGCTGAAGAAGCGCGGATACCGCGTTGATGTCCGGGACCGCGACGGCGAGCGGCCCTCCCTCGGGGCCGAGCGCGGCTTCCTGAAGGAAGTCGGCAACCTCGTCTTCCACACCGMGCTGATCGGKGTCCTGGTCTCGGTGGCGGCCGGCGGCCTCTTCGGCTACAGCKGGCAGAGGATCCTCGTGGAGGGCGACACCTTCGTCAACACCTTGGTCGGCTATGACCAGTTCACGCCCGGCACCAACTTCCAGAGCAGCCAGCTCCAGCCGTATTCCGTCCAGCTGGACAAGTTCGACATCACCTTCGACCGCGAATCCAAGGGCAAGTTCGSACAGCCCATCGATTTCACGGCCGAAGTGACCACGAAGGAAAACCCGGACGCGCCGGCCAAGAAGGAACTGCTCAAGGTCAACGACCCCCTGAGCCTCGGCGGCACCAGCGTGTACCTCACGGGCAACGGCTACGCCCCCGTGGTCACCGTCCGCGACGCCGCCGGGAACATCGCCATGCAGGGGCCCGTGGTCGCCAAACTCCAGGGCGAGAACTACTACTCTTCCGTGGTCATCAAGGTCCCGGACGCCAAGCCGGAGCAGCTCGCGTTCGCCGGGTTCTTCCTGCCGACGGCCTTCATCACCGACAAAGGCGTGTCCTTCAGCGGTGATCCGGAGCTCATCAACCCGCAGCTGACCCTGAACTCGTACTTCGGCGACCTCGGCCTGAACGCGGGAGCACCCCAGAACGTCTTCGAACTCGACGTCAAGAAGCTGACGCCGCTCAATGCGCGGAACCTGCCCACCAAGGGCATYGTCCTGGCGCCCGGGAGCAGCTACACGCTGCCGGACGGCAAGGGCTCCATCAGCTTCGACGGCGTGAAGCGCTACGTCGGTGTCGATATCCACCACAACCCCGGCCAGCTCTACGCGCTGATCTTCGCGCTCCTGGCCGTCGCCGGGCTGGTCACCTCGCTCTACGTGAACCGCCGCCGCGTCTGGGTCCGGACCGGCACCCACGAGGACGGCCGCACCATGGTGGAATATGGTCTCCTGGCCCGCGGCGAGGACCACCGTCTGGCCGGGGAAGCCGCAGCCATCCGCAAACTCCTGTCCAGCGAATGGCTGCTGGGCGAGGACGCCGCGCCCGGTTCCCAGCCCGCTCCCAGCAGGACGGCGGATAATGACCGGGCGGATACCGCCGAGAGCGGTGCCGGCGGCACGAACGCCTCCCCTGAACACCCCGAAGAAGACTTCATTCAGTCAACAGCCGGCTCCTCTGAGTCGAAGAAGGATCAGTAATGCTGTTCGCGATCAACGAAACCATGGGCCAGTACAGCGAGCTCTTCATGTTGCTGGCCGCCGGCACCTACACAGTGGCCTTCATCGCCTTCGCCTGGGACCTGGCCAAGAGCAGCAAGATGCTGCGCGCGGTGGACCTCAAGGCGGCGGAACTCTCCGGGCAGACGGCCGAGGCCGCGCGCGTCCCTGTCGGCGTCGGTGCGGGCGCCGCCGGAGGCGACGTTGACCGCGCCGATTCGGACGTCAGCGGCCCTGCAGGCCGTGCGGAGCGTCCGACGTCGGCCACCGGCCGGGGTGCCGCGGCAGGTGCGGGCCAGACCGCCGACGGCAGCATGCGCTACGGCGGCGAGCGGCGGGTCCCCGCGCGGGTGGCTGTCGCGCTGACTGTCCTGGGCGCCGCAATCCATGCTGCCGGTGTGATCACCCGTGCGCTCGGCGCAGGCCGGGTGCCGTGGGGCAACATGTACGAATTCCTCACCACCGGTGCCTTCGTGGCCGTTGCCGTCTTCCTGCTGGTCCTGATCCGCCGCGACCTGCGCTTCCTGKGCACGTTCGTGATCGGACTGGCCATCATCATGCTCGTTGCGGCCTCCATCGCCTTCTGGACGCCCGTGGGGCACCTCGTGCCCGCGCTGCAGAGCTACTGGCTGATCATCCACGTCTCCATCGCGGTGATGTCCTCGGCCCTGTTCACCCTGACCTTCGCCATGTCCGCGCTGCAGCTCGTGCAGTCGCACCGGCAGAAGACCATCGCCGCGGGAGGTGCCGACAAGCTGGGATTCATGCGCCTCGTGCCGAACGCCCTGAGCCTGGAAAACCTGTCCTACCGCATCAACGCGATCGCGTTCGTCGGCTGGACGTTCACGCTCATGTTCGGCGCCATCTGGGCGGAGAAGGCCTGGGGCCGGTTCTGGGGCTGGGACACGAAGGAAGTCTGGACCTTCGTGATCTGGGTGGTTTACGCCGGCTACCTGCACGCCCGCGCTACCCGTGGCTRGACCGGAACCCGCGCCGCCTGGCTCTCGATCGTCGGCTACCTGTGCGTGGTCTTCAACTTCACGATCGTGAACCAGTTCTTCAACGGCCTGCACTCATACTCGGGGCTGTAAACCGCACCCCAGGGCTGCAACGCCTCCGCGATCCGCCACGAATGGCCGCCAAGCTACCCCGGCGGCCATTCGTGTCAGGTGAATGCGGTGTGGGGCGGCTGGGGCAGCGCGGCATGGCGCGGCGGCACTAGGCTGCGTCGGCCCCGCACTCCCTCGATTCGCCACAGATGGCCGCTACGCCACCAGGCTCAGCGGCCATTCGTGTCAGGTGAGTGCGGTGTGGGGCGAGCACGTTGACGTCGCCCCTGCTGTGGAACCGGGCCGGGAGTCCAGCCGCGCTCGGTCAACGCCGCACGCACTCGGGTAACCGCAGCCGGCTCCATCCCCGGGGCGAACGGGGTCAAGTACCATTGGGTCAATACGACGACGCGCCACCCGGCATCCCTGGCGTTCTCATCCCGGAAGATGTCGCTGCGACGCTGGGCCGGAGTGGCATGATGGCCGCCGTCGAACTGAATCGCTACCTTTTCTTGCTCGTAGGAGAGGTCCGGGTCCTGGATCCAACCGCCGGTCTCGTCGAACATGGGGACGTTGATTCCGGGTTCGGGCAGGCCGTGCCGAATCAGAAGTAGCCGGAGTTCGGTCTCTTTGGGGGAGTCCGTGCCGGCGCGTATCAGGGAGCGGGCGCGCATAGCGCGCCGGTAGCCCGCCCTGCCCTGCTTCCCGGCGAGGTATGCGTCCAGCCTGTCGATCGTGGTCAATGGATTTCTCCGCCGTAATAGGAAGTCCCCGGCGATCACCAGCTCATCGAGACTCAGTATGCCGGCGAGATCGAACCACGTCCGCAGCGGGGAAGTGCAGCTCACCCTGACACCGGCCACGATCTCCTCCGGTTCGAGTGACTGCTGATGGCCCACCACATTCTTATGCCGCACGGCCCGCCGTCCCGGTTGACTCGTCAGATGGACGACAGCCAGGTTCTCCAAGGCCCGCGGCAGGGGGAAGCCCCACAGCACCGCCGCAGACAGATGGCTCACGACTGCGCCCGTCACCGCCGTCAGGGCATGCACGCGTGCCAGCAAACTATCCGGGGCGGCGGYGGTGGCGCGCACTCCATAACAGGGGCTGGCGAGATCCTGGGYCCGGGTCCGTCGTCGGMTCAGCCCGGCAGTGCGGGCCTCGGCCACGGTGAAGGGCCGATGTCGGAGGTGCGGGGGTAGCTCACTGGGCTCGCGCATAGGAGCATTCTGCGCCCGCGTCGAGGAGGCTCGTGAGTTATCCACAGAGCGGCCGGGGTGGGGGGGAGGAGTGGGCCGTGCGAGCAGCAGCCGCGGAGTGGATGAGCGGTGGCCATTTGCCGGAGATGGCCGCTTTGAGGCCGGGATTCCGGCCATCCGGGGCGAATGGCCGCAGTTAGTATGGCGTGGAGTCGTTGTACCGGGGGAATGAGGGCCGGAGTACTGCTACTTGACCTCGTCGGTGCCTTGCGTGCCGGCGTCGCCTGGTTCGCGGGCATCGCCGGCGCTCTCCGGGCGGTTCGCATCCCCGTTGCCGGCGTCAAGCTTGCGCTCCTTGGCATCGAGTTGGTCCTTGAGCCTCTTGAGCCTGTCGGCCTCGGCCTGGTYGCGGCGGCGGATTTCAAGGTTGCGCAGAAAATCGGGGTCGTCGTCGGGCGCTACGGGGTGGCTGTAGGCGACGGGCGCGGTGTCCGTGGCACGGGGGCGTCCGATCAGGAACCACAGGATGGCGCCGACCACGGGGAGGAGGATCTGCACGAAGATCCAGGCCGTTTTGGAGATCCCCCTAGTCAACCGCTTGTCAGTCCGGATGAGGTCGACAAGTCCATAGACGAATACGACCAGTATGACGATCGGGACCACTACACGGAGCATATCTTCAGTCTAGCCGTCAAGCGGCCCGACGGCGTCGATCACCGGCCCCCGGTCCGGCCCCGGCTCCGGCCACCGGTGCTGCCCCCGGGACAGGCCAGGGGCGCCGCAGCCGCAGGGAGGTCRGCGTCCGCTGCCGGGMTGCCGTCCTGGCGGCTAAACTTGGGGTGTGGCTTTCCTCAAATACTCCCTGATTCGGTTGGCGCTGTTTGCGCCTCTCTTCGCACTTTTCCTCTACCTGCAGCTGGGGGTGCTCCTGGCCGCGCTGTGCGCCGGGATGATGTCTTTCGCCATCAGCTTCCTGTTCTTCCAGAGGCAGCGCGACGCGGCCACCGCGACGCTCCACCACCGGTTCTCGGGTAAGGCCAAGCCGCTGCGCAGCGCCGGCGAGGTGGCTGACGCCGAGGCCGAAGACCGAATGGTGKATGCGAACCCCGACATTGCCGTCCACACGGACGCCCGCCCCAAAGACTCCTAACAGCGCCGGGCCGGAACCCGCCKCGCCGGAACCCGGCGGGCCGGAGCGCCGGCAGTGACTCGGAAGCAGCGCTGGGCCGCGGAGGCGGATCCGTTCTTAGAAAGAGCGTTCTAGAAGCCGTGACTCAGGACGAGTMCCAGTGAAAACAGTGCCGCGAAGCCGAGATTGATCAGTCCGGTCTGCTTCAGGACCGGGATGAGGCTCTTCCGGCGCCGCCCGGAGATCATGAGCCAGGACGGCATGAGGCTGRCAGGGATCAGCAGCAGCACAATCAGCATCCACKGCCGGGCCGGGGCCAAGACGATCACCAGCAGGATCGCGACGGCGAGCATCAGCACGTAGCTTTCGCGGGCATGCTTGTCGCCGAGCCGCACGGCCAGGGTCTTCTTTCCGGCCTTCCTGTCGGTCGGGATGTCGCGGACGTTGTTCGCCATGAGCAGGGCGCAAGCGATCAGCCCCGTGCCGATCGCCCCGATGATGGCGGCGAGGCTGAGCTGGCCGGCCTGCGTGTAGGTGGTGCCCAGCGTTGCCACGAGGCCGAAGAACACAAACACAAAGACGTCGCCCAGGCCGAGGTAGCCGTACGGGTTCTTGCCGCCGGTGTAGCCCCAGGCGGCCAGCACGCAGCCGATGCCGACCAGGATGAGCCACCATGCCTGCGTGATGATCACCAGGATCAGGCCAAACAGYATCGCCAGCCCGAACGCCGCGAAGGCGGCCCGTTTGACGTGTTCGGGCTTGGCCGCGCCGGAGCCCACCAGCCGGAGCGGGCCCACCCGGTCCTCATCCGTACCGCGGATGCCGTCCGAGTAGTCGTTGGCGTAGTTGACACCGATCTGCAGGAGCAGGGCGACCAGTGCGGCCAGCACGGCGTTCAGCAGGATGAACGAATCCATCTCGTAAGCCGCCGCGCTGCCGATCAGCACCGGCGCAATCGCGGCGGGCAGGGTGCGCAGTCGGGCGCCTTGGATCCATTGTGCGGCTGTGGCCACGGTCAGTACCTCATTGGTTCGTTGAATGCTCGTTGGTTGGTTCGATACCCGGCCGGAAGCCGGAAGCCGCTTGTCTATTTTCCCTGATGCAGKGCATCGAGCAGGACCGTCATGCCGAGGCGGTCCGGCTTGCCGTTGGGCAGCATGAGCAGTTCCGCGGCGGGCAGGATCGTTTTCGGCGCCAGCGCACCCAGCGCCGCCCCCCAAGTTTCGTTCCCGCTGTCGGCGAACGCGGCCAGGCCTTCCGGGGAACTGTCGGCCACCGCGACGTACGCGGCCAGGGCGTGGCCCCACTCCGCGGAGGGCACACCGGCCACGAAGGCGGCGCGCACGCCGTCGAGCTTTTCCAGCTCGGCCTGGACGTGTGCGGCCGAAACCTTCAGGCCGCCGGTGATGACGACGTCGTCGGCCCGCCCGAGCACCGTGAGCCGGCCGTCGGCGTCCAGTTCTCCGAGGTCGTTGGTCCGGTACCAGCGGACGCCGTCCTCTTCGATGAAGGCGCCGGCCGAGAGCTTGGGGGCATCCAGATACCCGGCGGCGACAGTTGCCCCGCCCAGCAGGATGCGGCCGTCTTCCGCTACGCGGACCAGGACGTCTTCGAGCGGGAAGCCGTCGTACACGCACCCGCCGCAGGTCTCGGCCGATCCGTAGGTGGTCACCACCTTGACTCCGGCGTCACGGGCCGCCGCGAGCAGCTCCGGGGCCGCGGGGCCGCCGCCGAGCAGGACGGCGTTGAAGCGCCGCAGCACGGCCAGCGTCTCGGCCGAGGGCGAGTCCAGGAGCCGCTGCAGCTGGGTGGGCACCAGCGAGGTGAAACGGATCTTGTCTGTGAGTTCCGCCGCCGCGGCCGTGAAGGCCTCCGGGGTGAAGCCGCCGGTCATGTCCATGACCCACGGGCGGGTGCCCGCAAAGAGCGAGCGGACCAGCACCTGCAGGCCGGCCACATACTGCACGGGGAGGGCCAACAACCACTGGCCTTCGCCCTTCAGCGCAAAGGCGGTCGCCATCGACGACGCCGCCAGGGCGTCGACGGTGAGGACGGTTGCCTTCGGCGTGCCCGTGGACCCGGACGTCCGCACCACGACGGCTGCGTCCTCGATGCMGGGCGTTGCGGGGAACGCCAGCACCGGAGCGCCGTCGGACCCGGCGGAGAGTTCGACGGCGGGTCCCTCGCCGTGGAGGGCAGCAGCCAGCGCCTTGAGCGCAGGTTCGATGTTGATGGCTYCGGAAGTCACAGCACGCCTTAGAAGTAGTACGGGAATTTGGACCAGTCGGGGTCGCGCTTTTCGAGGAAGGCTTCCTTGCCTTCCACGGCCTCGTCGGTCATGTAGGCCAGACGGGTMGCTTCGCCGGCGAAGACCTGCTKGCCGGCCAGGCCGTCGTCGGCCAGGTTGAACGCGAACTTGAGCATGCGGATGGCCTGCGGGGACTGCCGGGCGATGTCGGCGGCGTACTCCAGCGCGACTTCCTMTAGGCGTTCATGGTCCACGGCCTCGTTGACCGCGCCCATCCGGACCATGTCGTCGGCGGAATATTCGCGGGCCAGGAAAAAGATTTCCCGAGCGGCCTTCTGGCCGATCTGACGGGCCAACAGGGCCGAGCCGTAGCCGGCGTCGAAGCTTCCCACGGTGGCGTCGGTCTGCTTGAACTTGCCGTGCTGGCGGGAGGCGATGGTGAGGTCCGAGACCACGTGGAGGGAATGCCCGCCGCCGGCTGCCCAGCCGTTGACGACGGCGATCACCACCTTGGGCATGGTGCGCATGAGCCGCTGGACCTCCAGGATGTGGAGCCGGCCGGCGCGGGCGGGGTCGATGGTCTCCTTCGTCTCCCCCTCGGCATAGCGGTACCCGTCGYGGCCGCGGATCCGCTGGTCCCCGCCCGAACAGAACGAGTGGCCGCCGTCCTTTGGGGAGGGGCCGTTCCCGGTGAGCAGCACGGTGGCCACGTCGGGGGTCATCCGGGCGTGGTCCATGGCGCGGTAGAGCTCGTCCACGGTGCCGGGCCGGAAGGCGTTGCGGACCTCGGGGCGGTTGAAGGCGATGCGCACGGTGGGCAGGTCCCGGACCACTTCTCCGTCGGCGGAGCGCTCCACCTGCCGGTGGTAGGTCATGTCCTGGAAGTCGTCGAAACCGGACACGGTGCGCCACCGCTGGGGGTCAAAGACGTCGGATACCTTGGCGGGGATTTCGTTGCTCACAGTCCGAGTCTAGTAATCGGCTCAGCTGATGCAGAACTCGTTGCCTTCCGGGTCCGTCAGGGTGTGCCATTCGTGGGGTCCCTGGCGGGCCGTCCAGAGGAACGTGGCGCCGCGCGCTTCCAGGGCGGCGCGCACCTCATCCTTGTCCCCGCCCGCCAGCCTCACATCCCAGTGAACCCGGTTTTTGACGGTCTTGCCCTCGGGGACCGACTGGAACAGGATCCGGCGGGCGGGCGCCTTGGTGTCGAGTTCTTCGGGCGGGACGATGGCGGCGCCGGCACCCCAGACGAGCTTGCCGTGATGCGTCCGGGTTTCCGCCTCCGTCGCGAAACCCTGCGCGATCATKKAGCGGATGAAGCCCTCATCCTGCGGCTCCACGGCCCAGTCCAGGGTTTCGGCCCACCAGTCGGCGAGCCCGTGCGGGTCGATGCAGTCCACCACGATCTGAATGTTCAGTGTCATGGGAAGAACCTACGACGCCGGGACGGCCGGCGGTAGGTGTCCGCGCCGGAAGATCTCCGCCGACGTTCCCGCCATCTCCGTTCGCGGCGTCGGCTAGCCCTGGATCCGCTGCAGCTGTTCGAGGACCTCCGGCGGAATCGCGTAGATGAACACCACCGCCAGAAGATTCTTGGAGGCGTGGACGAAGTAGGAGAACATCACGTTCTTGCCGGTCCAGACGTACACGAACACCAGGACGGCGCCCATGGCGAGGTACGGCATCAGCACCTGCAGGGTCATCTGCTCCTGGCCCACGATGTGCAGGGCCGCGAACAGGACCACGGACAGGCCGCAGCACAGCCAGAGGTTGACGCGGCGGCTCAGCTTGCCGATCAGCAGGTGGCGGAAGATGTACTCCTCGACGAAGGGGCCCACGATCACCAGCAGGGGCACCATGAGCCACGCCGGGACCTGCTGCATGAGCGCTTGGAGCCCGGCCTGGTTGGCGGAGGTCTGCACCGGCCCGCTGACGGCCACGAACACGGCGGTGAGGATGAGCATCACCACCACGGACAGCGGCACCATGAGCGCGGTGAACCAGGGCCTCGTGGCCAGGACGCGGAGGTCCCGCGCGGCAACGCGCCGCGCGGCGGTCAGCGCCAGGATGCCGATGGTTGCGTAGAAGATCAGGTTCACCGCATAGGACGCCACGGCCGGATTCGGGGACAACCGCAGCAGCAGCGGCGCCAGCAGTTCCCCCGCCACGGCGAAGAATGCGGCCACGGCCACATAGAGTCCGGCAGTGATGAAGTCCAGCCGTGAGAACCGGTAAAGCTCCGGCTGCGGCGCCGGCGGTGTGCGGAGAGCTGTGCCCATGCCCCCAGCCTAGCGCCGGGGCGCAGGGACGCGGTCACGTCCGCCATGCGGCAGTCGCCTCGGTATCTCAGCAATAGTCGACGGTGCGATACTTGAGGACGCAAGCCGCCGCCGGCAGGCTGGGCACTTACTTGCGAGGACTCCTTGAGCGAACATCTCCGCCTTTCGGGCGTATCCCATKGTTATGGGGACCGCCAGCTCTTTGCCGGCGTCGAACTGGCCATCACAGCCGGTGAACATGTGGCGGTCGTCGGCGAAAACGGCGCGGGCAAATCAACGCTGCTCCGGGTTCTGGCCGGCCTCGAGGCCCCGGACGAGGGCACCGCCGTCCGCCAAGGCCGTGTCGGCTACCTTGCCCAGGCTCATGGCCTGCCCGATCAGTTCACCGTCAGCGACGCGATCGACGCCGCACTGGCATCGCTGCGCGCACTGGAGGCCGAGTTGGACCGGCTGGAGGCCGGGCTTGCCGGCGCGGAAGCGGACGAACTGGAGCGCTACGGAAACCTGCAGACGCAGTACCAGCTCAGGGAAGGCTACGCCGCGGAATCCCGGGTGGAGGCGGCGCTGGACAGGCTGGGCCTGGGCGGGCTGGATCGGACGCGGACACTKGGCTCACTCTCCGGCGGGGAACAGGAACGCGTGGCACTCGCCTGCGTACTGGCCGATCCCGCGGACATCCTCCTCCTGGACGAACCCACCAACCACCTTGACGCCAGCGGTACGGCCTGGTTGGAGGCGCGGCTGGCGGCGCACCGCGGAACCGTGGTGGTGGTCTCCCACGACCGCGTGCTCTTGCGCAAAGTGGCCTCAACCGTGATTGAGGTTGATGCCGAACGCCGGACGGTCAACCGCTATGGCAACGGCTATGAAGGCTACCTGCGGGAGAAGGCTGCCGAACGCCTGCGCTGGGCGCAGCAATACCAGGGGTGGCTCGACGCGATGGCTGCCGAACGGCTCCAGGCGGACACGGTCGCGGGAAGGATGGGCTATGCCCGCCAACGCGACGGCGACAAAATGGGGTTCGACTTCAAGGCCRGCACGTGGCAAAAGGCGGTCACCAGCAAGGTCCGCAACGCCCAGGAACGTCTCCGCCGGCTGGAGGCCAGCCCCATCGACCGTCCCCCGGTGCCCCTGAAGCTGGCAACGGATCTGCAGGCGGACGTTGCGGCGGGTCCCGCTCTTGAAGCAAACGGGGTGGCCGTGTCCGGCCGCCTGGAGGCCACGGACTTCCGGGTGGAGGCGGGCCAGAAAATCCTCATMACTGGCCCCAATGGCGCAGGCAAGTCMACACTGCTCTCCGTCCTTGCGGGCACGCTGGAACCGGCCAAGGGCACCGTGGTGAGGCACGGCCGGATCGGGTACCTGCAGCAGGAGTTGGAACTCCCTCGGCGTCCGGCATTGCGGCTCTTGCCTGCTTTTGCCGCGGGCCTGGGCGGCAACATCGATGAGCACGCCGAGGCACTGCTGCGCCTGGGGCTCTTCCGKACCAGCGAATTCCACGTACCGGTGGGCAGCCTTTCCGCAGGGCAACAACGCAGGCTGGCGCTGGCCCGGCTCCTGCTCGGCGGGTTCGGAACGATGCTCGTGGATGAACCCACCAACCATCTGGCGCCCGTCCTCGTGGAACAGCTTGAAGCTGCCCTCTCCGATTTCGCGGGGACGCTGGTCATAGTCAGCCATGACCGTGCGCTGGGGGAGTGGTTCAGCAAGTGCGCCCGTGCAAACAGCAGCGGGAACCGCACCGGGCACGGCGTCGGGGCCGGGAACTGGCGCCGGTACGCCATGCGGGACGGCGCCGTGACGCAAGGGAATGATGCGCCKGGATTTACGGGCTCCAAATAGAACATTATTCGGCCATTGAACAGATCGAGCGTCACTAATTAGGAATAGTGCCCGTCTGGTGTTGCCCGCGTCACGGTAGGGCCGGRAATTCTAGTACGATGGATGAGCCGCGCGAAGCTTTGACTTTGTGAGGTTCGGTACACGCTGCCGCCCCGCCGGGGCAAACCCGCATGTTGTGTAACCGAATCCCGGTCCCGTCCCGGCCCTAATCCGACCTGCAAGGAACTGTTGTGCCACAAAGTACTTCCACCGAACTTCAGAGCGCGCCGGCGCAACCCGCCGTCGTCGACTCGACTCTCAGCGCCGAGGGCTACAAGAAGACCCTGAGCGGCCGCCACGTGACGATGATCTCGATGGGCGGCGCAATCGGCGTCGGCCTGTTCATGGGAGCCGGCGGACGCCTGGCCTCCACCGGCCCGGCGCTGATCTTCTCCTACGCCATTGCCGGCGTGATCGCCTACCTGCTGATGCGGGCTCTCGGCGAGCTCATAATGTACCGGCAGACCTCGGGCTCCTTCGTCAGCTACGCCGGCGAAATGTTCGGCAAAAAGGGCGCCTTCATCTCCGGCTGGATGTATTTCATCAACTGGGGCATGACCGGGATCGCGGAACTGATCGCGATCGGTCTGTACTTCCAGTTCTTCTTCCCCAACGTGCCGGTGGAAGCCTCCGCGATTGCGGCGCTCGCGCTGCTGGTGGCCGTGAACCTGTTCAGCGTCAAGGCGTTCGGCGAGTTTGAATTCTGGGCATCCTGCCTCAAGGTCGGCGCCATCCTGATCTTCCTGGCTGTGGGCACCTTCATGGTGGTCACCAACGCCAAGGTGGGCGCGGGCCACGCCTCGGTGGCCAACCTCTTTGCCGACGACGGCGGGATGTTCCCCAAGGGCGCCCTCGTCATGGTCCTGGTGCTGAACGCCGTGATCTTCGCATACAACGGCATCGAACTCGTCGGCATCACCGCCGGCGARATGGAAAACGCCAAGCGCGAAGTGCCCAAGGCGATCCGCGCCGTCGTACTGCGCATAGTGGTCTTCTACGTCGGTTCCGTACTGCTGCTGGCCATGCTGCTGCCCTCKGACCAGTACAAGGCCGGCGTGTCCCCGTTCGTCACCGTCTTCGGCCAGATGGGCCTTGGCTGGGTGGGCGATGTCATGAACATGATCGTCATCACCGCCGCTCTGTCCTCCTGCAACTCTGGCCTGTACTCGATCGGCCGCGTCTTCCGCACCATGGCCAACAACGGACATGCCCCGCAGTGGCTCACCAAGATGTCCAAGCGGCACGTGCCGTACGCGGCCATCCTCGCCATCGCCGCCTTCTACCTCGTGGGCATCCTGCTGAACATCTGGCTGGGCGGCTCGCACGCCTTCGACCTCGCGCTGAACACCGCCTCGATCGGCGTGATCTTCACATGGGGCGCCATCTTCGCCAGCCAGATCGCKCTGCGCCACCAGAAGGGCCGCGTCTCCAGCCTCCCGATGCCGGGCTCGCCCTGGACCAGCTGGGCCGGACTGCTTGCGCTCCTGGCGATCACCGTGCTGATCGGCTTCGACACCATGACCAGCAAGACCGGTGAGGTCTTCCACCTGGGCCTGTGGACCCTCGCCACCGTTCCGTTCTTCGCCCTCATGCTGTGGCTAGGCTGGCAGAAGGTCAAGCAGAACGAGCCCAAGAGTGAGCTCTACAGCTAGGAGCCCCCGCTGGCGTAGCCGTCGATTGCTCCGTAACCGMCCTTCTGGAACGCCATGAGGGCGGTTACGGAGCAGTCGATCCGGAAAGGGCGGGCGCTCGGACGTCCAAATGCTCAGGCCTTCAAATGCTCAGCCCTTCAAATGCTCAGGCCTTCAAATGCTCAGCGAAGTGGTCCTCGATCCGCTGCCAGGCTTCCGGAGCCGACTGCGGATCGGGGCCGACGCCCATGACCCGGAAGAGCGGCCGCAGCGCCCTCGGTCCGGCCTCCGCATCGTTGAGGAAAGAGTGCCCGGCCGATGGGAACTCCTTGACATCGTTMTCCACCCCGAGCCGGTCCAGGACGGACTCAAGCTTCGCCGCCCCGCCTGGAATGCTGCGGTCCCTGCCGCCAAAGTTGCCCACCACCGGGCAGGCGCCGGCCAGGGCCTTCTCGGGGTTCTTGGGGAGCCGKCCGTAGTTGACGGCCGCCGCGTCGAAGCGGTCATTGGCCAGGAKCAGGGCGAATCCGCCGCCCATGCAGAACCCGATCACGCCGATTTTGCCGGTGGTCCGGCCGGATTCCAGCAGCCAGTCCCGGGCTGTCGCCAGGTCGGTGAAGGCCCGGCCCTCGCCCGCCGCCAGCGCCCGCATGGTGGCCACGAGGCAGCGGCGGGCGCCGCCGTCGCTGAACAGATCAACGGCAAGCGTCAGGTATCCCGCCGCCRCCAATCGGTCAGCGTGGCGGACGGTGATGTCGTCGAGGCCGAACGCTTCGTGGATCATCAGGACCGCCGGGAAGGGCCCCTCGCCCTCCGGCGTCGCCAGGTAACCTCGCAGCACCGGCGAACCGCCGGCCGCGGCACTGGCCTGGCTCAGGTCGACGTTGCTGAGATCCCGGCTTGCGGGCTTGCCGTGGTCTGCCTCGGTGCGTGCCATGCTGTCCCCTCTGTGGCTGTTCCGGCCATTGTTGCAGGATGTTCGCCCGGAGGGCACAAAAAAGCGACGCCGGACATCCCCCAAAGGAAAGTCCGGCGCCGCAATTCTTGAAAAGGACTAGTCCTTTTTGAACGCGTCCTTGACGTTTTCGCCGACCTTCTTCGCGTCGGCTACAACCTGGTCGCGCTGACCCTCGGCCCGCAGCTGATCGTTGTCAGTCGCGTTTCCTGCGGCTTCCTTGGCCTTGCCGCCAAGGTGCTCCGCTTCGTTCTGAATCTTGTCTCCGATACCCATGGTGCAGGCCACCTTTCGTTTCCGGTAGAAATTCACTGTCCAAACACCATAACACAAAGCATGCTTACTACTTCAAGAGACCTCGTCCAAAAAGGGTGCCGCGAGCTGATCGGTGGATGTTGCCGCCGGCCGCGGCAGGGCGGGGCGAACCCTGGTGGCTTTTCCCGGCGGGCGCTCCCCGGGCTAGGCTCGGAGTCATGGACCACAAGACCACTCTCACGCAGCACATCAAGGCTCCGGCGGACTCGGTCTGGGCGGTGGTGTCGGACATTCCCGCATCTGCCGCAACCCTGTCCGGCGTTGACGCGATCCAGATGCTCACCGATGGACCCTATGCCGTAGGGACCCGCTGGAAAGAGACCCGCACCATGATGGGGCGCTCGGAAACGGTGGAGATGTGGGTCTMCCAGTGCGAGGCGCCGTCGAACGGCCGGGKCGGCGGCACCACCGTAAAGGCTCTCCAGGGCGGCGCCGACTACACCTCGCGATTCTCCCTGGCGGAGCGCGACGGCGGCACTGACCTCACGCTGACGTTCGGTGCCGAGCTCACCAGCCCCACCMGGTTCAGCAAGATCATGCTCACCGTGTTCGCTCCGCTCGGCATGCGCATCACCCGCAAGGCGCTCGCGAAGGACATGGCGGAAATCGCGGCCAAGGCCGAGTCGCTCTGATGGTCCGGCACGCCGGGGCGGCCAAGGCGCCCAAAGTCACCGCACCCCGCCTCGCGCCGGTTCGGCCGGGGGAGTTGCGGGACGAGCMCGCCCCGGACTTCCGGCGCGGTGTACGGTACGACGGCGTCCGATACAGCCGCGCGTCGGCCGACGGCCTGGACCTTGGCGGCACGGACTTTGCCGAGTGCGAGTTCGCCKGGGTGTCGTTMAATGAGACCCAGTTGCGCGGCGCCACCTTCCGCKACTGCATCCTCACCGAGGTCTACGCCCCGGTGCTGACGGCCGCCCGGACCAGCCTGCGCGACGTGGAGATCGGGAATCCCCGCTGGGGATCGGCGGAGCTCTACGAAAGCGGCTGGCAGTCGGTGYGGATCGACGGCGGCAAACTCGACTACGTGAACCTGCGCGGATCCAAGCTCACCGACGTGCAGATCAGCGACTGCATAATCAACGAGTTGGATCTGGGCTCCTGCACCGCCACTCGGGTMGCCTTGAAGAACTGCACGATCGGCACCCTCGATTTCACCGGGGCCCGGCTCAAGGACTTCGACCTCCGCGGCACCGACTTCCGCACGATCAGCGGCCTGGGCAGCCTGGCCGGACTCGTGATCGACGACTACCAGCTCACCCTGCTGGCCCCGCTGCTCRCAACGCATCTGGGTGTCGTCGTCGCGTAATCCGGCGGCATCCGGTTGACCCGCTTGCCCTGCCGTGTAATCTTTATAGAACGAACGGTCGGTAAATTACTCTGCTGCCGGCCCCGCTTTCTTGGTGAAGGATGTTCTCATGGTCGAGGCTTTTCTTGTAGGMGGTGCCCGCACCCCGGTCGGCCGCTACGGCGGCGCCCTCTCCGCGGTCCGCCCCGATGACCTGGCCGCACTGGTGGTCCGCGAAGCCGTGGTCCGCGCCGGCGTCGACCCGGACAGCATCGACGAGGTGATCCTCGGCAACGCCAACGGCGCCGGCGAAGAGAACCGCAACGTGGCCCGGATGGCCACGCTCCTAGCTGGGCTTCCCCTGCACATCCCCGGCATCACCGTGAACCGGCTGTGCGCCTCTGGCCTCAGCGCCATCATCATGGCCAGCCAGATGATCAAGTCCGGTGCCGCCGACATCGTGATCGCAGGCGGCGTCGAATCCATGAGCCGGGCCCCGTGGGTCCAGGAAAAGCCCCGGACGGCCTTCGCCAAACCCGGCRAAATCTTCGATACCTCCATCGGCTGGCGTTTCGTCAACCCGCGGTTCGCCAAGGGCGAGCTCGCCCGGGACGGGAAGATGACCTACTCCATGCCGGAGACGGCCGAGGAGGTGGGACGGGTTGACGGCATCTCCCGCGAGGACGCCGACGCCTTCGCCGTCMGCTCCCAMGAACGCGCCCTCGCCGCGATCGCCGCAGGCCGCTTCGCCGACGAGATCGTCCCCGTGACCGTCACGTCCCGCAAGGGCGAGACCGTCGTGGACACCGATGAGGGCCCCCGGGCAGGCACCACCATGGACGTCCTCGCCGGGCTCCGGCCCGTGGTTAAGGGCGGCTCGATTGTCACCGCCGGCAACTCCTCCACCCTCAACGACGGCGCCTCCGCCATCATCGTGGCCTCCGAAGCCGCCATCCAGAAGCTTGGCCTCACGCCGCGCGCCCGCATCATCGACGGCGCCTCGGCCGGCTGTGAGCCAGAAATCATGGGCATCGGCCCCGTCCCGGCCACTCAGAAGGTGCTCGCCCGCTCGGGGCTCAGCGTCGGTGACCTCGGCGCCGTCGAACTCAACGAAGCGTTCGCGACCCAGTCCCTGGCCAGCATGCKCCGGCTCGGCCTGGACCCGGAGATCGTCAACCGCGACGGCGGCGCGATCTCCCTGGGCCACCCGCTGGGTTCATCCGGGTCGCGGATCGCCATCACGCTGCTGGGCCGGATGGAACGCGAAGACGCCAGGATCGGCCTCGCCACCATGTGCATCGGCGTCGGCCAGGGCACGGCCATGCTGCTGGAGCGCGTGTAGTGGCGGCCGAGACGCTCGACCCGGCCGGCTTCAGCACGCTCCTGGTCGAGCAGCGCGAGGACCGCGTAGTGGTGGTCCTGAACCGCCCCGAGGTCCGCAACGCGATCGACCAGCAGATGGTCGACGAACTTCACGCCGTGTGCGCCTACCTCGAGCAGCATCCCGGGATCCTCATCATCGCCGGCGCCGAGGGAGTCTTCGCGTCCGGCGCCGACATCGGACAGCTGCGCGAACGCCGCCGCGACGACGCCCTGCAGGGCATCAACTCCACCATCTTCGTCCGCATCGCCAAGCTGCCGATGCCCGTCATCGCGGCCCTGGACGGCTTCTGCCTCGGCGGCGGCGCCGAGTTGGCCTACGCCGCCGACTTCCGGATCGGCACCCCGTCGGTCCGGATCGKCAACCCGGAAACCGGCCTCGGCATCCTGGCCGCGGCCGGTGCCAGCTGGCGCCTCAAAGAGCTTGTCGGGGAGCCTGTGGCCAAGGAGATTCTGCTCGCCGGAGCCGTGCTGCGCGCAGAACGCGCCCTGGCCGTCAACCTCATCACCGAAATCCATGAACCGTCCGAGCTCATGGCCGCGGCGCACAAGCTCGCCGACCGGATCGCCACGCAGGACCCGCTCGCCGTGCGGATCACCAAGTCCGTGTTCCATGCGCCGGCCGAGGCGCACCCCCTCATCGACCAGCTGGCGCAGGGGATCCTCTTCGAATCGCAGGCAAAATTCGACCGCATGCAGGCTTTCCTGGACAAGAAATCCGACAAGAAATCCGACAAGAAATCTGCCGCAAAGACGGCAGCAAACGAATCCGAGAAGAAGAACTAGCCATGGGCAACTCCGTACTCCCCGCCAACCTTCCCGTAGCCGTCGGGGTCCTCGGCGGCGGCCGCATGGGCGCCGGCATCGCCCACGCCTTCCTGATCAAGGGCGCCAATGTACTGGTCGTGGAGCGCGACGAGGCTTCGGCCGAGGCCGCCCGCGAGCGGGTCGAGTCCGCCGCGGCCAAGAGCATCGAACGTGGCGCCGTGGACGGCAATCTGGACGAGATGGTCTCCCGGCTCGCCGTCACCGTCGACTACGACGACTTCGCCGGCCGGCACCTGGTGGTCGAGGCCGTGCCGGAGGACTGGGACCTGAAGGTCACCGCCCTGCGCGGCATCGAGGAACGGCTCGACGACGACGCCTACCTCGCCTCCAACACATCATCACTGTCCGTCAACGGGTTGGCCCGCGAGCTGAAGCGGCCGCAGAACTTCCTGGGGCTGCACTTCTTCAACCCGGTGCCGGCGTCGACCCTGATCGAAGTAGTCCTCGGCGAACAGACCTCCCATGCCCTGGCCCAGGCAGCCCGCGGCTGGGTGGAGGCGCTCGGCAAGACCGCCGTCGTCGTCAACGACGCTCCCGGCTTCGCCTCCTCAAGGCTTGGCGTCGCGATCGCCCTCGAAGCGATGCGCATGGTCGAAGAGGGCGTCGCGTCCGCCGAGGACATCGACAACGCCATGGTCCTGGGCTATAAGCACCCCACGGGCCCGCTCCGGACCACCGACATCGTGGGCCTCGACGTGCGCCTCGGCATCGCGGAATACCTGCAGTCCACCCTAGGGGAGCGCTTCGCCCCGCCGCAGATCCTCCGCGACAAGGTGGCCCGCGGCGAACTGGGCCGCAAGACCGGCAAGGGCTTCTTCGACTGGACCGACTGACCGCAGGGCCGGGACTACCTTGATGCCCGCGCGTCCAAGGTCTTCTTCATGCCGTCCATGGCCGGAGCCGCAAGTGACTGGAAGGCCGGCTTGACGAACGGTTCGGCAAGCTTGAGCGATCCTTTGAGCTGGAATTCTGCGGTGTACCGGACTTCGGATCCGGAGCCCGAAGGCGTGACGTCGATCGTGTCCACGGAGATGACAGACTTGTTTTCGCCACGCAGTTTGATGCGGGTCCCGGCCAGCTCCACGACCTCGTAGATCAGCGTCTGCCGCTTGCCGCGAAACTCCGCTTCGGCGTGATAGCGGTGGCCCACAGCCACCGGGCCGTCGGAGAGCTTCTTGACCACCGGCGTCCCGGGGTCCCATTCCGGCGTGTGCTCGAAAGAGGCGAGGTATGCGAAGGCGTTACTGGCATCCAGGGCGGAGCGGACCGTACCGGTGACTGTGATCATGGGCCCCAGCCTACCCAGAAGGTGCGGCTTTGGGACCGAACCTGCCTCCGGGCCGCCCGTGATCCGGCAAACCGTCCAGTCCCGCACCTAGGATGGTCCCGTGAACCGCATTCATCCCACCACGCTCACMGGAAAATATGTCGTCCTGGAACCGCTGAGCCAGGACCACCACGACGGCCTCGTGGACGCGGTGCGCGACGGCGAACTGTGGAAGCTCTGGTACACCGGCGTCCCAGAGCMGGAGGGGATGGCCGCGGAGATTGACCGCCGGCTCACGCTCCAGGAGCAGGGATCCATGCTGCCGTTCGCCACGCGGCTGATCKATCCGGCCACCGGCACACCCGGCGCGGTCATCGGCATGACCACGTACATGAACATCGATCCGGTCACGCCGCGCGTCGAGATCGGATCCACCTGGAACGCCGCCTCCGCGCACGGCAGCGGCACCAACCCGGACTCCAAGCTCCTGATGCTGCGGCACGCCTTCGAAACGCTMGGGTGCCCGGCGGTCGAATTCCGGACGCACTGGCTCAACCACCAGTCCCGCGAGGCGATCGCCCGGCTGGGAGCCAAGCAGGACGGCGTCCTGCGCAGCCATTCCCGCACCGCCGACGGCGTCCTGCGGGACACGGTGGTCTTCTCCATCCTCGAGCACGAGTGGCCCATGGTCCGCAACGGCCTCGAGGCCCGGCTGGCCATACGGCGTCAGGGGGTCGAGTAGGCCTTGGCCCCGCGAAGTGATGCGAAGTACGCCATGTAGCCCTTGGCGTTCGGGTGGTAGTTTTCGGGACTGGTCGGGGCCAAAAGGTTGAGATTGATCCACGGTGCCGCGGAATTGACGCCGTGACCGGCGAAAGCGGCCCGTACATCGACGTACTCCGCTCCGGCGGCCCAGGCCGCGGCGGCGATGGAGCCGTTCAGGCCGTCAGCCAGGTGTGTGGCTTTATAGACGAACACGGACATCGGATCAGTCTGACCCGGGGCGACCGGATCATAGAGGTAGGGGTAGCCCGTCACCACAACCCTGGCGTTGGGGGCGGCAGCCTTCACGCTCTGAATCATCGCGGTCACGTCACCGTCCAGTTTATGGCTGGAGATCTCGCCCTGCGCGAAGTCCGTCGCCGCGGCGCACTGCCGCCCCGCGACGGKATTGACCATGGCTGCACTGCAGTACGCAAGGATTGCCCCAAACCGAAGATTGTTGCCGCCAGCTGTGATGGTGACGAGGTCGGTGGTCTTGTTCAGCTGCCTCAGCTGGGTGTTCACGACGTCCTGGGTCGTCTTGCMGCTGCAGGCCGCGTTGGCGACCAGTTTKATGGTTGGCGCGTGGGCAGCGAGCTCGGAATAGGTGTTMTCGCTGCGGTAACAATTATCCAGATACGGACCGGCCCCCAGCCCGGCGGCGTAGGAGTCTCCCAGCGCGATGTACGTGGTCCTGCCCACCGCCTGCGCCGGCACTCCCGCCAAACMGGCCGCCATTGCCAGGCCGGCGAGACCGGCTKCCAGAGCCGTTCGCCGGCGTCGAAGTTTCAGACTTCCCATGGTGTTCTCCTCAGTAACACGCTGGCTTCAGCGCCCATGCTTTGAAATCGCATCGCGAAGGGGTGTCAGTCCCGGCGGCAGGCGAACTGAAAAGGAGTCCGGCGGCTACCGGGTGCTCCGCCGCTCTGCGGAAGCGGGAACCCGCACCATGCCAATATTMCCATTGTGTATGTCCTTTGGGAATCCTGCCGTGGATTGGCGCTGGGGCGTGTGATTAGCTTTCAAGATGACGATTCCTGCCGCGTCGGGTGGCCAAGCCAAAGGGGTGGCGGTGCCCGGAACGATGGAGTGGGATGGGGCGGTCAACGCGTGGCATGTGGCCGGGGACGTGTACCGCATGGGACGGCGGGAATGGCTGACTGAGACCGGCTGGCGGCAGGCGTACGACCGCGGCATCCGGACCGTCGTCGACCTCCGCAACGAGGCCGAAATACGGCGCCGGGAGACCGACCCGCCGGTGGACGAGGCAGCCCTGGCGGCCTTCGACGTCGTGCTGGCTCCTACCGAAGAACCGGCCAACAGCGAATTCCGTGAACTCTGCGTGCCTTACCTGAACGACCCCGCCTCCTATGCCGACAACGCCAGGCTGTTCCCCCACCTGCTGGCCGGCGTCTTCAAAGCGGTGGCGGCCGCGAAAGGCGGGGTGATCATCCATTGCTCCGCCGGGCGGGACCGGAGCGGCATGATCGCCGCCATGCTCCAAGACCTCGCCGGGCACGGCGACGAGRCCATTGTGCGTGCCTACCAGTGCTCCATGCGGGGCATCAACGAGCATCACCGGCGCTCCGCCGTCCCGCATCCGCACGAACGCTTCCTGCCCGAGGACGCCTTGGTGCCCMTGCTGGAATCCCGCGGCGAAAGCCTGCTGCGGTTCGTTCGCCACGTGAAGACCGAAAATTTCTTACGCCACAATGGCATAACGGACCGGGAGTTGACGGCCATTCTGGCCAAATTGGGACGCTAGAGTAACCGGGTGAAGACTCCGAAGTTCCAGCTGATGGTGCGTGCCGCCGCTGCCCTCGCGATCGCGCTTGCCGGAACCGTGTCCGCCGGAACGGTGTCCGCCATGCCGGCGGTGGCTGAAACCGGTGCGGGAACGCCGGCGCCGGTCCCGGCCGAGCCGTCACCTTCAACCTCGCCCTCGCCGGTCCCAACGACGGCGGCGGCGCCTGCCGCGTCTTCCCCGGCTGAGCCTTCGGCTGCGTCTTCGGCTTCGTCTTCTGCGGCTGACTCTGCTTCGGCGCCTGCCACGGCGCCCATCAGCGGTGCCGGCCTCGCCGAAGCCGTGCAGCGGGACCTTGGCATGACCCTCGCGGAATTCAATGCCGCCGGGGCCCTGGCCCGGCGGGCCGCCGACGCCGCATCCTCCCTCCGCACGCTCCCCGGCTATGTGGGGATCAGCCTCCACGGCGGCACGATCGTCGTCGAGGGCGACGGCCCCGAGCTCCGGGCGCGCGTGGCGGAACTGAACGGCGTTAACCAACTGAATGGCGTGGACCACCTAAATCAGGCCGGGCCTGCCGATTTCGTGCTGGCCGCTCCCGCATCCGCAGCCGTTCTCCCCTCAGCCGCCGAGCTCCTTGTCTCCAGCACGCAGCAACTGTTCGAGGCCTATGTCCGCGACGTCGGCGCCGCCGGGCTCCAGGCCGTCACCTACACCAACGGCCACTTCGTCATCCGAACCGGCGGCACCACCACGGCACAAACCGGGCCGGCCTCCAGCGCCGGCCTGCTCACCGGCCCGGACACAACGCCGGCGACAGCGCCAGGCACTAAGCMGAAGATGTCGGCGGCGGACTTTGTGGCCCGCTACGCCAACGTAGCGCTGGAGCAAGGATCCCGGATCGCCACGGAAGGGGATTACTTTGGCGGCGAGGGCTACATCATTGACGGCCGGACCGTGTGCTCGGCCGGGTTCGGAGCCTTCGGCCCCGCGGGCGAGCCCCTGGTCCTGACGGCCGGGCACTGCGCCGCTGACGGCGCCGCGAAGCAGGCCGAGATTGAAAACCCGGCGGGTGCGCCGGCGGCCGGCGGGGCCGGTTCCGGCACGGCCGCCGGAACCCTGGGCTCCTTCGGGTTCAGCCAGTTCGGCGGCCCGGGCAACACCAAGGTTGCCTCGGACGGGACCAATGTGGGCACGGACATCGCCGTCCTCCAAGGCATCAGAAGCGGCCTGGACCTMCAGCCCGCCGTCACCCGGTGGGACAACCCCGCCGATCCTGGGCCGACCTCCGTGAAGATCGTGKGCACCGTGGCTCCCTTCCAGGGCCAGCCCGTGTGCCGATCCGGCCGGAGCCTCGGCTGGTCGTGCGGAACTGTGGACTCCGTGGGAACGTGGGTCATCGCCGGTCCGGACTCCCTGCCGCCGGACTACGACAACGATCTCCGGGCGCTGAACGGCTTTGACTCCACCACGGTCAAGTCCCGMCCCGGGGACTCGGGCGGCCCGTGGATCAGCGGGAACTTCGCGGTGGGCACGCACACCGGGGCGGAAAGCGACGGCGGCGTCCAGACCCGCGCCATCGCGACGACGCTCGAGGACGCCACCGGCCGCATCCCCGGAGGAGTCCAGCTGCAGCTGTTCCTGAATAAGCCGACGCTCGCCGCGGCCGTCAACGGAACCCTCGCAGCCGGCGAGCCCATCAGGGGCCACGTGGATGCCGGCCCGGCCTCTGTGGTGGCGCCGAATTCCAAGGTCCGCATCACCGTCCAAAGCTCAAACCCGGACCAGAAGCCGGACCAGCCGTTGGAAGTGCCGGTGGACGCGTCAGGAAACTGGCAGTTCCCCGCACCCGAGTGGGCGGGTTCCTTCACGTTTTCCGCGGAAACCGTGAACGGCTTCAGCCGCTCCGGAGCGGTCTCCTTGTCCGTGAAGGTCTCCGGCCTCGCGGCGCCGGTCATCACGGCTCCGGCAGACGCCCGGACGGACGGCTCTGCGGACGGCCCTGGGCTGACCGCCGTCGAAACGATTGAGGGAGCGGGGGAGCCCGGCCGTACGGTGCGGCTCTCCGGTGACTTCACCGGGACCGGGCTGGTCGCACCCGACGGCCGCTGGAGCATCAACGTGGCCGATCAKCCGGTCTTCGGAAAAGTCTCGGTGACCGCGGTGCTGACGGCTCCGGGCCAGACGGACAGCCCCTCCGCGACCAGCAGTTTCACCGTCATCCCACCAGTCCCGGCGGTCTCGGGCATCCGCGATGGCAAGCATCTGCGCCAGGATGCCTTGCCCGCGAGCATCTCCGGGACCGCCGTCGATGGCGCCGAGGTCAGCGTGTCGGTGGACGGTGCGGCCATCGGATCGGCACAGGCAAGTTCCGCCGGTGCGGGGGCGCAGGCCGCGCTGCAGCCGCGGGTTCCGCAGGACCTGGCCGGCGGCGCCCGGTGGAGTGTCCCGTTCCCCGCAGGCCTCGCCGCCGGAGCGCACACGCTGAGGGTCACGCAGGCTGTTGACGGGGTCGCTTCGCTTCCGGCCGCCGTCGGGTTCACCATCGACGCCGCGCCTGCTTCCGCGGGCACCCTCGATGAGACGCCGGCGGCTCCCCAGCAGCCCGCTCCTCAGCAGCCGGCCGTCCAGCAGCCCGGAACTCCTGCGCAGTCGCCAGTGCCGGCGCAGGTTCCCATTGCGCCGTCTACCGTCCCGCCCTCTATCGTCCCGCCGTCGGAGGCCTCTGTCACGGTGGGCGGCACGCCCGCGGGCAGCGCAAACCAGCTGGCCAGCACKGGCGCCGGAGGGCTGTTGTATGCTGCCGGTCTCGGCGCCGGTGCCCTGCTGCTGGGCGCGGCCTTCGTGATCTTCGCCCGGCGTCGGCCGGTGCGTTAGCTACCGGGCTACTGGAAGTCAGCCAGCCAGAGATCCGGGCCGAAAACCTCGTATTGAATGTCCTTGGCAGGGACGCCGCCGGCAATCAGGGCGCTGCGCACCGACTTCAGGAACGGCAGGGGACCGCAGAGGTAGTACTCGGCGTCGTCGGGGAGCTCCACCGCGCTGACGTCCATGAACCCGGAGAACGCGGATCCGGACGACTCTCCGGCCTCCGGGGGAGTCAGGAACCACGTCTTCAAGGTCCCGTCCGCCAGCGTCGCGAGATCCTCCCGGACTTGCGCCCGGAGCGGAAAGGACGCCTCGCTGTCATCGGCGTGCAGGAGCATCACCTGGCGCTGGGAGCCGGACTTCACCAGGTGCGACAGCATCCCGGCCATCGGCGTGATCCCAATCCCCGCGCTGGCCATGACTAGGGGCCGGTCCGTGTACTCCAGTACCACGTCGCCGAACGGTGCCGAGAGCACCACCTCGTCGCCCACCTGGACATCGTTGTGGAGCAGCGTGGACATCTCGCCGTCGGGAGTCGCGAGTCCATGGACCCGCTTCACCGCGAACTGCCGGTGCTGCCCGTCGTCGGCCTTGGTGAGGCTGTATTGCCGGGGCTGCTGCACGCCGTCGGGCATGGCCATCTTGATGGTCACGTACTGCCCCGGCAGGGACGGCTTKACGTCGCGCTCGTCGGTCCGTTCGACGACGAAGGAGACAACGTCCTCCGTCTCCTGGATCCGCCGCACCACCCGCCACGTCCGCCATATGGTCTCGGGGGAGAGGTGCACGGCGTTGTACAGCCCGCGTTCCTTGTTGATGAGCAGGTTCCCCATCAGCCAGTAGACCTCGTCCCAGGCGGCGGCGACCTCCGGGGTGACGGCATCCCCGAGGACATCCACGATCGCCCACATGAGGTGGTCATGGACAACCTGGTATTGGTCCGGGCTTAGTCCCAGCGAGACGTGTTTGTGGGCCACTCGGGAGAGCAGATGGTCCGGGACCTGATCCGGTTTGTCCACGAGCATGCCGGCGAATGCCGCGATGGATCCGGCGAGCGCCTGCTGCTGGCGGCCGTCCGCCTGGTTCCCCCGGTTGAAGAGGCCGTCCAGGAGGTCCGGCCGCGCGTCGAACATATGTTTGTAGAAGCGCTTGGCGATCTCCTCGATGTGCTCGCCGACCACGGGAAGCGTTGCCTTGATGACGGGAAGCGAGGTGTCTGAGAGCATGATGGGTCCCTTCCGGTGTGACCGGTTGCGCCCAGCGGTGCCGGGCGACTCAGCCCTTCCAAGCTAACAGTCCGGTCGTGGGGCCTTCCGGGTCGATCGGCCCTACATCACGAGGGGAGAGCGGTGTAGGCGGGCCATGGCCGGGCCCCGGTTCGCCGGAAAGCTGCGGGCTCGCCGTACGGCTACGGCGACCCCGCAAGTCTGGGGCGACCTCGGGGTGCGGGCCGGAACTCCGGGCTGCGAACTCAGCCGTCAGGACTTGCGGGCCAGCAGCAGGTTGGTGATCCGCAGCGTGCAGAGCCGCTGGCCGGCCTCGTTAGTGATCAGGACCTCGTGGGTGGTCAGGGTGCCGCCAAGGTGGATGGGGGTGGCCGTGATGGTGATGGTCCCCTCCCGTGCCGACTTGTGGTGCGTGGCCGAGACGTCGACGCCGACGGCCGTCTTGCCCAGGGTGCTGGCATGGATCACGGCGGCCCAGGATCCCACGGCCTCGCCCACGGCCAGCGAGGCGCCGCCGTGCAGGAGTCCGAACGACTGCCGGTTGCCCTCCACCGGCATGGTCGCCACCACGCGGTCCACGGACTCCTCGACGATCTTCACGCCCATCTTCTCGTCGAGTTCCCCGAGGGTGATCTTCCACAACTCGGTGCTGCCGGTCTCGGGCGTCATAGCGTCTCCTTCGTTGCCGGCMGGTCGACGGCCCGGCCGGTCTGTGCTGCCGTAGCTAGTGTGCGGCGGGCCTCATTCATGTACTGTAGACATATTACCGAACGGACGGTCAGTAATGTTGGCCGTGTTGATCTTGCCCCGCGTTGGAAGGACCCGTCAACGATGACCACCACAGTCGTACCCACAGTAGACACCGTAGAGATCGTTCCCAGCTTCATCCGGGGTTCATGGTGGACTCCCGACGCAGCCTCCGCCGCCGGCGCCGCGCCGGTCCTGGACGCCAGCACCGGCGAACTCCTGGCCAAGGTGAGCACCGAAGGACTCGACCTCGCCGCCGTCGTGGACTACGGCCGCACCACCGGGCAGGCGGAACTCGGCAAGCTGACCTTCCACCAGCGCGCCCTTAAGCTCAAAGAGCTCGCGCAGTACCTCAATGGCCGGCGCGAGGAGTTCTACGCCCTTTCGGCGCAGACCGGCGCCACCAAGATCGACTCCATGATCGACATCGACGGCGGCATCGGCGTGCTCTTCACGTTCGGGTCCAAGGGCCGCCGCGAGCTCCCGAACTCCCAGGTGGTGGTGGACGGCCCCATGGAGGTGCTGTCCAAGGACGGCTCCTTCGCCGGCGAGCACATCTACACCCGCATTCCGGGCGTCGCCGTGCAGATCAACGCCTTCAACTTCCCGGTCTGGGGCATGCTGGAGAAGCTCGCCCCGGMCTTCATCGCCGGCGTCCCCACGATCGTCAAGCCCGCCACCCCCACCGGCTACGTGGCCGCGGCCGTCGTCAAGGCAATCGACGAATCCGGCATCCTGCCCAAGGGCTCGCTGCAGCTCATTTCCGGCTCCGTCCGCACCTTGCTGGACCACCTGGACTACCGCGACCTCGTGGCGTTCACAGGCTCGGCCTCGACCGCCAACACGCTGAAGTCCCACCCCAACGTGGTCAAGGGCGGCGTCCGCTTCACTTMCGAGACCGACTCCCTCAACGCCGCGATCCTGGGCCCGGACGCGGTCAAGGGCACGCCGGAATTCGACGCCTTCATCAAGTCCCTCGTCACCGAGATGACGGCCAAAGCCGGCCAGAAATGCACCTCGATCCGCCGCGCGATCGTTCCGCAGGAGCAGGTTCAGGACGTCATCGCCGCCGTCGGGGAGCGCATCCGCGAACGCGTCGTGCTCGGTGACCCCCGCGCGGAGGGCGTCACGATGGGCGCGCTGGCTTCCCGGGAGCAGCTCGCCGATGTGCGCGCGGCCGTCCAGTCTATGCTCGACGCCGGCGG
>NZ_JBFTHK010000027.1:0-37045 GCF_056394205.1 Arthrobacter sp. 10T413_2
CCTGCAGGGCGGCATGAGTCAGCTCCATGGCGGTTTCAACATGAAGTTTCAGGTGCCGCTTCTCCTCGGCAATGTCGTTGTCCTCGAAGGACCGCAGCAACCCGATTCCCGCGTTGTTGACCAGGATTTCGACGGGCCGGGCGGGATCGGCGAGGCGCGCGACGACGGCGGCGATCCCGGCGTCGTCCGTCAGGTCCGCGGCGATCGTCTCCGCCGCGGACCCGTACCGGTTCTCCAGCTCCGCGGCAGTGGCGGCGAGGCGGCCGGCGTCGCGGGCCACGAGCACGACGCGGTGGCCCTGCTCAGCAAGCTGGCGGGCGAACTCGGCGCCGAGGCCCGCTGTTGCGCCCGTGATGAGAGCGGTGCTGCCCGGCGTGGAGGCTATGTGTGGGTTCATAGCGACAGCCTAGCCTCGTGCGGGCTCAGGCCAGGGCCGTATCCGGCGCCAGTTCTTCCTCCTCGGGGCCTTCCCCCTCCGTCAGGTGGCGGTTCTGGAGCTCTTCGGCCGCGAGCTCGTACCAGGTGTGCGCGCCAAATGACGGGCTGCTGGTGTCGAGGTGGCGGTAGAGGGCGTCCGCGAGGCGGCACAGCGCGGTGTCGGACAAGGCGCGGACCGTGGCGGCTGGATCGAGCGTGCCTTCGAAGTACTCCGAGAGCGCCAGCCCGTTGATGGTGCCCAAGTCATTGACTCCGCCGGTTTCCGCGGCCAGCGGGCTGTTGGCATCCCCCGGCCCGGAGTCGGGTCCGGAACCGAACCCGACATCSAGCAGTCCGGCCGGTTCGCTGTTGCCGGCCGAGACCGTGACAGGGCCCGGGCGGAAATCAGTCTCGAGTCCGKCGAGGACTTCGGCGTCGGGCCCCACATGCAGGAGGCAGATGGGCAGAACGGCCGGCTCGTCGAGGGTGAGTCGGAACGGCACGKGCGCGGCGGAGTCCCCGGCATCAGGGGCCGGCAAGGGTCCGCTATCCGCGAGCCGCCGAAGATCAAGCAGGACTTCCGGATCCAGATGGGAGGCGCCGTGGAGGTTGATCACCACCCCGGCTCCGGCTCCGAGGCGGCACGCGCGGCGCACGATATGCAGGAGCGCAGCGGAATCTGACTGGGTAACGCAGCCGGTGACTTCGAGGGTGACATGTGCGGGATCGACGTCCACACGGACAAGCACACGCAGTTTATGGTTCATGGGGTTCTCCAAAGGGACCTGTCCAAGAGCCAACTGCATAACTCTGCTCAAACCTTACGAGGTTGTTGTCCGGCTCACAAGCCGGGCCGGGCGCCCCTGGCAGTTCCTGGCCCCCCAACCGGCCTGCGCCCCCTGCCCGAGGGGGCTAAGCTCCTTCGGGTGCCCGTTCCGGCCAGTCCACGTACTGGTGGTACGTCTCATGCCTGCGCAGATAGCGGTACATGAACGGGCAATTGGGGATGATCCGCTTGCCGGAGGCCACCACGTCGTCGAGGGCGAAATGCGCCAGCACTTTCGCGAGCCCCTGGCCCTGGAACTGCGGTGACGTGTCCGTGTGGATGAAGTCGATGTGACCCGGCCGGTCGATGAAGCGCACCTGGACGGMGAGCTTGCCGCCGACGTGCAGCTCGTAGCGGTGCAGCTCGTCGTTCCGGGTGGTGGCAACGTCCGGGCTGAAGGGGTCTTCCGTGGCTGCCGAGTTCTCCGTCATGGTTCGACATTGGCACTTAATGGCGGGTGTGGCAATGGCGGTTCTGGTCCGCCGGACCGTTCAGCCGGCGTGATGAGCCGGGCCGGAATCCGTCCCAGCAGCACGACCGCGAGCGCGAAGCACCCGGCGCCGCCGCCCAGGAGCCCTAGCGTGAGCCCGTTGAGCGCCGCTTGGACCGCCGGAACAAAAACGGCGACGGCGGCCAGCAGCACCGCCGCCGCCGGGCGGCTCAGTGACGGGCCGGAGGACGTCGGCCGGTTCTCCAGCCGGCCGAACAGCACCACTACCGGCAGCAACAGCGCGATGACGGCCATCAGCACCAGCGGCCGCCCCCACCACCACGCCGCGGATCCGCCGGCCGGCTGGGGAAAATCTGTCAGCAGCAGCACCCCGGACATCGCCGCCAGAAGGGGCAGGTGCCACAGGTAGACCGTCATCGACCGCCTGCCSGCCGCGCCCACCAGCCGGCCCACCCAGGCCAGGGACGCGATCCGGGACAGCGCCGGCCGGAAAAGCTGGAGGGCGGCGGCTTGCGAAATGCCCAGGAGCACCAGCGTCAGATTGGGCGGGTTGAGGTTCACCAGCATGTTCCCGGAGTACAGCCCCAGCAGCACGAGCAGTCCCAGCAGCAGGTTGCTGGCGACGATGATGCCAAACAGTGCCGGCCGGCCCGGCTTCGGCCCCCGGTTGTCGGCCACGATGAATCCGAGCTGCTGGACGGCGCACCACACGAACACCATGTTGAGGTAGGCAAGTTGCGGCAGCACTCCCCGCAGGCAATCAACCGTCACCACCAGCGAGATGAGCCCGGTGAGGGTCAGCCAGGGCGCGCGGGCGTGCAGGCCCGCCAGCCAGGGAAGATTGAGTTGCGCGGCGAGGTACGCGGCGAGGAACCACAGCGGCGTTCCCGCGCCACTGGTGAGCAACTGGATGACCTCCGGGTCAACCCCTGAGAGCAGGGCCAGCGACAGAGCAGTGAACATGACGGCCAGCAKGACGGCAGCCGGACGGATCAGGCGCAGCATCCGGATCTGCATGAAATCGAAGGCAGTGCCGCCCCTGGCCCGGAGCCGCCGCCACGACTGCAGCCCGGTGATCCCGCCGGCCACGAAGAACAGCGGCATKATCTGGAGGACCCACACGACGGGTTCAAACCAGTGCTGGTTGCCCAGGGTGTTCTCGCTCGTCACCGTCCCGTCAGGGTGGAGGACGGGACTCACCATCATCGTGTGTCCGACCACGACCAGCGTCAGGCAGAAGAACCTGGCAAGGTCAATAACCGGGTCGTAGTCCGGCATCGGGGCCGGCCCGCCGGCTGCCCGCTGCTGTGGAACCATGGCGCCCCCTGGGAAGGCCTGCTGTGTTGCCTCCATTGTTGACCTTCKAGAGGCCTCACGCGAGGGGTCCTACGGCCCGGTTCCGCACCGGCGTCCAGGCGGTGCGGACCCGGCCGGAGACAACGGCGGGCAGCGGCGTCGCGCACGCCGCTGCCCGCTGCCGGCGCTCTCAGCGGGAGAGAGTCGCCAGGGCGGTGGCCGCGAAACCCCGGGCGGAGGCATCCCAGAGGCCGAGCAATGCCTGGAGGTTCTCGCCGTCGGCCCGGTGGGCGGCGGACTGTTCCTCGAGGACGGCCAGGACGCCGGTGCGCAGCTCGGTGTTGAAGTTGACCTTGCCCACGTTCATGGCCGCGGCCTTGACCAGTTCCGCCGCCGGGATGCCCGAGGCGCCATGCAGGACCAGCGGGATCCGGGTCCGCACGGCGATGTCCTGCAGCACGTCCCAGCGCAGCCGGGGCTCCCCCTTGTACTTTCCATGGACGTTGCCCACGGCCACGGCGAGCAGCTGCGCCCCCGTGCGGGCCACGAAGTCCTCCACCTGGGCGGAGTCGGTGAGGCCGGAGGGGTCCTCCCCTKATGCGCTACCCGCGCCGTCTCCGGTGCCGGTACCGAAGGCCCGGTCCTCGTCGCCGGCCAGTCCGCCGAGTTCTGCTTCAATGACGACGTCGGCATTGCCCTGCGCGGCGAGGTCAGCACGGACGCCGCGGACCAGGGCGATGTTCTCCTCGTAGGGCAGCGAGGATCCGTCGACCAGCACCGAGTCGGCGCCCGCGGCGACGGCGTCTCCGATCACCTGGGGATCGGAGGCGTGGTCCAGCTGCACCGCGATCGGTACTCCGGCGGCGTCAGCGAGCCCGCGGAGGGCGGCGATCAGYCGCAGCCCGTTGGGCGTGGCCGCGGTCTTCGGCGCGACAAGCAGGATGGCGCCCCGGCCGGCCTCCTCGGCCGCCCGCACAACGGCGAGCGCGGTGGTGAAGTCGTAGCACGTGAACGCCGGCACGGCCGAGCCCTGCTGCAGGGCGGCACTGACCAGGGCGTCGAGTCGGGTACGCATCAGGCGCTCAGGCCTCCCACCAGCATCCAGGCCACGAACGTCAGGGCGAACCCTGCCAGTCCCAGCACGGTGGTGAGCACGGTCCAGGTCCTGAGGCCGTCGGCGACGGTCAGGCCGTAGTACCGCACCACCACCCAGAAGCCGGCGTCGGTCACGTGGGACAGGCCGAGGGCGCCGAAGCCGATGGCGATCACGATCACGGCAATCTGGGCCGGGGTGTAGCCCCCGCCGGCGACGGCGGAGGAGAGCAGGCCGGCCGTGGTGACGATCGCGACCGTGGCCGAGCCCTGGGCGGCGCGGAGGGCAAGCGAGATGATGAAGCCGAGCAGCAGCAGCGGCACCCCGAGGGTKTCGAGGGAGTCGGAGAGCGCCGTCCCGATGCCGCTGACCTGCAGGACGCTGCCGAAGACGCCGCCGGCGGCGACCACCATGAGGATGGAGGCGATCGGGGGCAGGGCGCCTTCGAAGATTTCTCCGGTTTCCGTCAGCGACCACCGGCGGCGGACGGCCAGGAGGAAGAAGCAGAGTGCCACGGCGACGAGGAGGGCGAAGACGGGGTTGCCGACGAAGGCAGAGACGCCGTACCAGAAGTTGTTCTTGTCGATCACGAGGGTGCCGACGGTGCCGAGGAGGATCAGCACGATGGGGGTGGCGATGAGGAAGATGATCAGTCCGGGGCGGGGCGCGGCCATGGCTTTGCTGCCCGGGCCCTCGTGGCCGACGCGGACCAGGGAATMGGAGCCGAACTCGTCCACCTGGGCTTTGACGGTGGGCAGCAGATCGTAGTTCTTGCGGTTCATGATGGACGCAACCCAGTAGGACAGGAAGCCGAGCGGGACACAGATCGTCAGCGAGATCAGGGCGATCAGTCCGATGTCKGCGCCGAGCACGCCGGCACCGGCCACAATGCCCGGGTGCGGCGGCACGGCCACGTGGATGGCCAGCATGATGCCGGCCATGGGCAGGCCGAACTTGACCGGGTGGACGTTGGCGATCTTGGCGAACGCGTAGACGATCGGCACCAGCACGATGATGCCGACCTCGAAGAACAYCGGAATCGCGACGAGGAAGCCCACGGCGGTGAGGGCCACGGCCACGCGCCGGGCGCCGAGCTTGGCGGTGAAGTGGTCGGCGAGGGACTGCACGCCGCCGGAGATTTCGATCATGCGCCCCAGGATGGCGCCGAGGGCGATGAGGAGCGCGACCTTGCCCATGGTGCTCCCCACCCCGTTGGCCACCACGGTGAAGACGTCTTTGAGCGGGATCTGCGCGGCGACGGCCACCAGGATGCTGACGGTCAGCAGGGCCACGAAGGCCTGGATCTTGAAGCGGATGATCATGATCAGCAGCAGGGCGACGCCGGCAGCCGCGATGGTCAGCAGCAGCGGAGTTCCCAGCTGCACGGCCGGCTTGATGACGGGCGCGTCGGCCGCGCGCACCATCAGGAAATTGAGCAGGGGGGTCATGGGGGGTGTCTCCTTTGACAGGAAGGTCGTCGATACGTCGTCGGGAAAAGTGGCGGGGAGGGGGCCGGCGACGGCGGAGGGGATCCGCCCTCGCCGGCTGTTGAAGAGCTGTCTAGGCGGTGCGCTTGCTGGGTGCGACGACCTTGATGACGGCGGAGTCATCAGCGGCGGCGAGGCCCTGGGCCTGACCGAGGAGGTAGAGCTGCTCCGCGGCGGCGGCCACCGGGGCGGCGAGCCCGGCGGCGCGGGTGGCCTTGCCGACAATCCCCATGTCCTTGACGAAGATGTCCAGGCGGCTGAGAACCTCGGCGCCGTCCTCGGTGTAGGCCTCCAGGATGCGCGGGCCGCGGTTGGAGAGCATGAAGGAGCCCGCCGCGCCGGCTTCGAGGGCGGCGAGGGTCTTGCCCTGGTCCAGGCCCAGGKCGTCTGCCAGCGCCATTGCCTCGGCAGCGGCGGCGATGTGGACGCCGCAGAGCAGCTGGTTGACGGTTTTGAGGGCCTGGCCGTCGCCGGGCTTCTCACCCACCACGGTCAGGGTGGAGGCGAGGAGTTCAAGGACGGGGCGGGCGGTTTCGAGGGCGGCCGGCTCGGCGCCGACGACGATCAGGAGGTCGCCTTCGCCGGCACGCTTCGGGCCGCCGGACAGCGGTGCGTCAACCAGCGCCACGCCGTACTCGGCGAGGCGGGCAACGGTGGCCGGGATGGCTTCGGTGCCCACGGTGCTGCCAAGGATCACGACGGCGCCCGGCTTCAGCACGGCGGCCACGCCGTGCTCGCCGAAGAGGACGTCGTCCAGCTGTTCGCCGTTGCGCACCGCCAGCAGCAGGGCGTCGGCGCCCTCGGCGGCTTCACGGGCGGAGCCGAAGGTGCGGACCCCGGCTTCCTGGGCGAGCGCGAGGCGGGGCTCGGCGATGTCGAAGCCGTGGACGGTCAGACGGGTGGCGAGGCGCGCGGCCATGGGCAGTCCCATGGCACCCAGGCCTAGAACGGTGACTTTGTAATCGGTGGTCATGATCTTCTCCATTGAAAGTGAAGCGGGGAATGAGGCGGAAGGAAAGCGGGGGTTCAGAAGGTGCTGCTGAGCTTGCGGGTGACCCGGGCCAGGGACTGGTCGTCCCCGACGTTGCCGGCGAAGACGATGTACGGGATGCCCTTGGCCGGGCCGTCCATCGGCTCCCAGAGACTCACGATGCCCGGCAGCATGGGTCCGCGGACGATTGCGTGGCGGATTTCCAGGCCGTGCGCGGCGACGTCCGAGGACGTGATGCCGCCCTTGGCGATCACGAAGCGGGGCGGGAAGGTCTTGAGGGCGCGGTTCACCACGGCGACGACGGCGGCGGAGACGGTGCGGGCGATCCGCAGGCTTTCGGCGGCGTCGGAGGTCTTGATCAGCAGCCGGCTGGTGTGGACGATCACGTCGCCGGCGCGGAGGGCAGCKACCACCGTGCCGACCGTTTCGTCGAGGTACGCCCCCGCGGTGTCGCCGAGCAGCTGTTCGACGTCGATCTCCACGATCCGCGCCGCGCTGTGCTGCTCGGTGAGTGCGTTGAGCTGGCGGGTGGTGACGCCGACATGGGAGCCGACGACGATCAGGCCGCCGGCTTCCGACGGCGTGTTGCCGGCATATGCTTCGTCGCCGCTGAGTTCGGTGCGGATTTCCTGGCCGATCCGTGCCCGGACAAAGGGCGGCCCTACGCGGTAGAGCAGTTTCTTGCCGCGGCGCTCTGCTTCTTCCAGACCCAGGGCCAGTGCGCGGAGATCGTTTTCGGTGACGATGTCCGCCACGATCGGCGTGGAGTCCGTGGCCGGCGCGATGGCATCGGCAATGGCCTTGGCGGAGATCAGCGGATCATTTGAGGCCCGGATGATGTCCAGATCCAGCACGATCACCGAACCCGCGGGGAACCKGCCCTTCGACTTTTCCTCGACGTACTTGGCCATCTCCGAATTGGCGAAACCGAAGCTGGCGTCCCGGGCGAATTCGGTTTCGKCCACGGGGGTGAGCTGTCCGGCGTCCTCGCCCGTGCCGCGCATGAAGTGCACGCCGCCGATGGTCACGCGGCCGGCATCGGGGAACGCGGGAACAATCACGACGCCGTCCGTCGTCTCGCCGTTGACGGCGGTGACGGTGGCGGCGATGACGTCGGGTTCGAGCGGGTAGTGGCCACGGAGGGTGGAATCGCTGCGGCTGACGAAGCTGAGCCGCAGCGCCGGGTCCGCCGATGCGGCGGCCGCGAGGGCGTTCCGGACGATCTCCTCGTTGCGGGAGGCCGCCTCTGCCGGGTCAAGGCTGCGGGTGTTGGTCAGCACGTAGACCGCGCGCTGGCGCTGGCCGTTGACTTCGTAGCCGAACGCCCAGGCGAAGTCGGCCACGTCCCAACGCGTGAGAACCGGGAGGTTCGCCACGGACTGGGTGCCGGTGGGGTCGTCGTCGAGCACTACCAGGACGCGGGGGGATGCCTCGGACGAGGCCGCCACGCTGTCCGCCACTAGCCGGGCGGGGATCTGTACTTCCGCGGGGAAAGCGGCCAGCACGTCTGCTTCGAGGGGCACTATGCACTCCATTGTGTGGGGATCTATCGGTCAAAAGCTAGGGCCCGTGAGGGACCCGTAGGTAGAACTAAATGTAAGATGTCAGACATCTTATTTCCGAGTGCTAGTGTGGCATATGGCACAACGACGCGCAAGTAGACTTGGCCATCAGGGAACATGCCATGAGTMAAAAACATGAGGCAGAGCTTCAGGCAAAGCGGAGTCGCTGGACGGGGAGAATTGGCTAGGAAATCGCTGGTCGGCGTAGTGGCCGATGAACTGCTGGACCGGATCATTGCCGGCGAATTTCCGCCCGGCGCGAGCGTCCCCGGCGAACTGGAGCTCAGCTCGCGGCACGAGGTCAGCCGAATGACCGTGCGCGAGGCCATGAAGACCCTCGAAGCCCAGCGGATTCTGAGCGTGGAACGCGGCCGGGGCACATTCGTGAATCCGGTGAACCGCTGGGGCTCGCTGGACGCTGTGCTGCGGGCGGCCTCAGAAGGCACCAACGACGCCTCCGCCGCCATTCAGCTCATCGAGCTGCGCCGGATGCTGGAGACGGGCGCCTGCGAGCTGGCCGCCGGACGGATGGCGGATTCGGACATCCAGACCCTCCGCGCGCACGTGGAAAAGATGCGGCTGGCGCACGAGCGCAACGACCTGGCGGCCTTCGTGGAGGCGGACCTGGCCTTCCACGACCTCATCCTGCAGGCGTCGGACAACGTCTTCGTCGCCGTGTTGTTCGAGCCGCTGCACCGCGTCCTGGAGAAGCGGCGGACGGAAACGTCCAAGGTGCCGGACATCCAGAAGCATGCAATCGGACACCACCAGAACATCGCGGATGCCCTCGCCTCACGGGACCCGCACCGCGCCCGCGATGCCATGGACGCGCACATGCAGCAGACCCTGGATGACCTGAAGACCTATGTCCTGGGCGACGGAACCGCCTGACACCGACATGCCAGCCGGGCGGGGCAGGCCCGGCGGGCCACAGCGGACGCGCCCGGTGGAAGCGCTCAGGCGAGCGAGAGGAAGAGCTTCTCCAGTTCGGCCCGGTCCAGGCTGGGGTCCTCCTGTTGCATGCACTGCTGCAGGCCCGTGGCGATGATGGAGAATCCGGCTTTGTCCAGGGCGCTCGAAACGGCAGCCAGCTGGGTCACGACGMTCTTGCAGTCACGGCCCTCCTCGATCATCCGAGTGACCGCGGCAAGCTGGCCCTGGGCGCGGCGAAGCCGGTTGATGACAGGCTTCATGTCTGTGGGATCGAGTTCCATTTGTTCCTCCGGGTTCGATGCGTCAGCTTTAATATCATACCCCCCTGAGTATTTGGACGACCTCGTCGCCGCGACGGCGACGCAGGCTCCGGAGCGGACATGGGAGCGTCTCCACGACGCGTCGCTAGGGGCATAAGTACCTTGTGCGGCATGCATTATCGGCGTATTGCTGGTGATGTGAACGCCGCCAGGTTCCCCGAGCCGGACGCCGGCCATACCGGCGCCAACACCCCCTCCCCGGGGCCATGGCCGCCGGGGAACCAGGGCTCCGCACGGGGGCAGTACGGTGTCTGGCATTCACAGCCGTGGAGCCGGTACGTCGCCCTGGGGGATTCATTCACGGCAGGCGTCGGCGACCCGGAACCGCTGAGCCCCGGCGGCATGCGCGGGTGGGCCGACCGCATTGCCGAAGAACTCGGCGAGGGTCGCGATTTCGGCTACGCCAACCTGGCCATCAGCGGCCTGGTCCTGCGCGACATCCTTGACCAGCAGCTCGGGCCGGCCTTGAACCTGAAGCCGGACCTCGTGACCCTTTCGGCCGGCGGAAACGATCTCGTGTTCCATCGCGGCGATCCGGACCGGATGGCCGCCGCCCTTGACGATGCCGTGGCCGCGCTCTCGGCCACCGGGGCKACGGTGGTCCTGTTTACCGGCCCGGACTGGGGCGAGACGCCCGTGTTTGGGCACATCCGCGGCAAGGTCGCGGTGTTCAACGAGAATATCCGCGTCATCGCCGCCCGGCACAACGGGGTCATCGCCGACCTGTGGGCGCTGCGGCAACTGAGCGATCCGCGGATGTGGGACCCTGACCGCCTTCACTTTTCGCCGCTGGGACACCACACCATTGCCGCCATGGTCCTGGACACGCTCAGCGTGCCGCACCGCCTGCGGCCGCTGGAACCCAAGCCCATGCCGCCCGGCAACTGGYGGGAAACCCGGGCCGGAGACCTCGCCTGGGTGGCGCACTACATGCTGCCCTGGATGGTGAGCCGGATCAGGCCGCGGGCCGACCCCCTGCCCCGCCAGGCCAAGCGCCCGCTGCCGGGGCCGCCCCCCGGGTCCCGGAGCCCGGGCCCCGCACCCCTAGTCCGGCCGGGTTCCGTGGGCTAGTCTGCAGGAACGGCCCACAGCCGGGCATCGATGGCGATCACGAGGAGCGAAGTTGTCTAATCACACCTACAGCATTTCTGAAATTGTCGGAACCTCGAGCGAGGGTGTCGATGCGGCCGTCCGGAACGGCATTGCCGAGGCCGCCAAGACTCTGCGGAACCTTGACTGGTTCGAAGTAAAGGAAATCCGCGGCCACCTTGAGAACGGTCAGGTCKCCGACTGGCAGGTCACCATCAAGCTCGGGTTCCGCCTGGAGCGCTGACCCCCGCTTCGGAGCGGCAGCGGCGCGCACCGGGCCGCCTTCGGAGCCAACCCGCAACGCGTCAGGGCGGAGGAGGTCAGGACGGAGAGGAACGCTTCATGCGCTATACGCATCTGGGCCGCTCCGGCCTGACAGTCTCGCGCCTGTGCCTGGGCACCATGAACTTCGGCCCGCAGACCGGGGAGGCGGAGGCTTTCGCCATCCTGGACACCGCGCAGGCAGCCGGCATCAATTTCGTCGATACCGCCAATGTGTACGGCGGGTCGAGCCACCGCGGCTGGACCGAGGAAATCCTCGGCCGCTGGTTTGCCCAGGGCGGCGAGCGCCGTGAGCGCACGGTGCTCGCCACCAAGCTGTTCGGCACCATGACGGACAGGCCCAACGAGTCCAAGCTCTCGGCCCTCCACATCCGCCGGGCGCTCGACGCCAGTCTGAAACGGCTGCAGACGGACTACATCGATCTCTACCAGTTCCATMACGTGGACCGGAACACGCCGTGGGAGGAGATCTGGCAGGCCGTCGAGGTCGCCGTGCAGCAAGGCAAAATCCTGTACAGCGGCAGCAGCAACTTCGCCGGCTGGCACATTGCCCGCGCGCAGGAAACAGCGGCACGCCGCAACTACAACGGGCTGGTCAGTGAGCAGTCGATCTACAACCTGCTGACCCGGGACGTGGAACGGGAAGTCATTCCTGCCGCGCAGCAGTACGGCCTGGGGCTCCTGCCGTGGTCGCCGCTGCACGGCGGCCTGCTGGGCGRGGTGCTGAAGAAGGAGCGCGACGGCGTCCGCCGCAACGCCGGTCGTGCCCACGAGGCACTCAAGGCACACCAGAAACAGATCCGACGCTACGAGGACTTTGCCGACGAACTGGGCCAGGAGCCTGGCGATGTGGCGCTCGCGTGGCTGCTCCACCAGCCGGCAGTCACCGCTCCGATTATCGGTCCGCGCACGCTCGAGCACCTCGAAGGTGCCATCCGGGCGCAGAAATTGAAGCTCGACGCCGACGCGCTCAAGCGCCTCGACGAGATCTTCCCGGGACACCGCACGGCACCCGAAGACTACGCGTGGTAGGCCGCGGCAGCCTCCGGGCACCCTGTCGGCAATAAAACAATTTCCGAACCCGGGATGAATCCCCCGTGAACCTTACGGCCATTTTCAGCCGTTTTCCCTGTCCGCCGGCGAAGTCTGCGGGGAGCCGGGTGGCTCTTTTATACTAAGCATGATTAGTATTGGGGCAGAAGGATGAAGCGCACCCGGCGATCCGGGTGCCTCCTCAATGAAAGAAGAAGGAACGATAAAATGGGTTTTTTCGCATTTCTGATTCTGGGCCTCATCGCCGGCGCAATCGCTAAGGCAATCCTCCCGGGACGTCAGGGCGGTGGCATCGTGATCACCCTGATCCTGGGCGTCGTCGGCGCTCTTCTGGGCGGATTCATCGGCAGTGCACTGTTCGGTGTTGGCATCAACGAGTTCTTCTCGCTGTCGACCTGGCTGCTGGCCATCGGCGGTGCGATCATCGTCCTGCTCGTTTACGGCATGATCAGCAAGCGTTCAGTCCGCTAACGCGGAAACTGACCGGAAACCGGTCCCGGGTGATCCCCGGGGCCGGTTTTTTCGCACCATTTCGGCCGGACGCATCGGCGTCACGACCGCACATTTCGGCGGCACGGCCATTTCCCGGGAACCTCCACTTCTTCACGCACGACTTTTCACATACGTCCCTAAGGAACAGGAGTACAGCATGAAGGGCAAACTTCTTTTCGGCGCCGGACTGGCCGCAGGCTACGTTCTGGGCTCGCGGTCCGGCCGCGAAGCCTACGAAAAGCTCAAGTCCCGGACCACCGACCTCTGGCACAGCAAGCCGGTCCAGGACAAGCTCACGGCGGCAGCCGAGACGGTCAAGGACAAAGCCCCCGAGGTCTCCGGACAGCTCACCGAGGCAGCCCGCCGCGCAGGGACGGTCCTTGGCTCAGCCATCCACCRCGACGCCGGCCCGGAAACGTCAGTGCCGGCGGCCGCCGATATCCAATCCGACCCTGCGCTCACTGACCAGGACGGACAGGACTGGTCGGATGAAGGCGGCGCCACCCCTGCCGGTCCCGCCACCAGCGTCCAGGCGGACAAGCTGTCCTAGGCAGCTGCAGCGCCCCGCCAGGAGAGCACCGCCCTCAAGCGGGAGGCGCCAGAGTACCGGCCACCACGGTAGCGCCGAGCTCCTMAGAGCCCAGCACCCGGGCCGTCAGGCCGTGGCGGCGAAAGATCCCCGCCGTCTGCGCGGCCTGCCGGCGGCTGGTCTCGATAAGCACGTGGCCGCCGGGCGCCAGCCATTGGAGAGCCCCGGCGGCCACCCTGCGCTGCACGTGAAGCCCGTCGGCACCGCCGTCCAGGCAGGCCCGCGGCTCGTGCAGGCGCGCCTCCTGGGGCATGGTTTCGATCTCCGCTGATGGCACATAGGGGGCGTTGACCGCTAACACCCGGACGCGGCCCCGGAGTCCTGCCGGGAGCGGAGCATAGAGATCGCCMTCGTAGACCTCCCCGCCCAGCGGCCCGACGTTGGTGCGTGCACACGCCACGGCTGCGGGGTCGATGTCGGCGCAGTGGAGTTCGAGTGGGCCGCCGAGCGCCGAAAGCGCGGCTCCGACGGCGCCGGAACCGCAGCAGAGATCGATCACCACGGGTGCCGGGCGCGCCGCCCCGTGCGGTTCCAGGCGCCATGCGGTCAAGAGCGCGACGGCCTCCCGGACGAGGAATTCCGTCCGGCGCCGCGGGACGAACACCCCGGGGCCGACGGCGATGCGGAGTCCGCAGAATTCGGCCCAGCCGAGAACGTGTTCCAGGGGCAGGCCGGCTAGCCTCCGGCGTGCCATCGCTTCGAGTGCTTCAGGCGTCGGAGCTGCCTCGAGGAGCAGGCGGGCTTCMTCCTCGGCRAAAACACAGCCGGCGGCCCGGAGCCTGGCTGTGAGGGTGCTGTGCGGGGAACGGTGGCGGAGTACTGGCATTGGAGCGCCTTTCGGTCTGATGTCAGACGCCCTCACCGTGAGCTAGCCGCGGCCGGCAGGCCGGCAGCACCAGGAGGGCACCCTGTCTGGACTTGTGAAAACGGGACCCACCTCCTCTTGCTGCACTTGCTCGAACTCCCCCATGCTACCCAAGGACAGACCGTCGCGCGGTGATTAATCCGGCGGCATTGAGTCCGGGGTTTGTGACGGCGGTTGACCGCGGCTTMCCGGTMCGGGCTGGCAGGATGTCACCATGGACTCCTTCCCGGCACACGACCTCATCTGGACCGGCTCTTACACGGCGGACTCCGGCGGCAGCGGCCCGGGGATCGGCGCAGTGGCCGCGGCGGAGGACGGCGCCCTGCGCTGGCTGGGTGTTGCGGCGGCGGCCGACTCTCCGTCCTTCCTGGCCGCCCACCCCTCCCTTCCTGTGGTCTACGCCGTTGCCGAGCACGCCCGGACGGTCAGGGCCTACCGCAGGGCCGGCGCGTTCGGCTTGGAGCCGGCCGGCCCGGCGTGGCCGGCCGGCGACGCGGCCTGCCATGTCGCCGTCGAGCCCTCCGGCCGCTTCCTGGTGGTCTGCTGCTGGGGCGACGGCCAGGTGCTGTACTACGAGCTCGACGCCGACGGCGGGATCATGGACCGGGCCGCCGCCGCGGAGTCCCAAGACCCTTATCGAGACGCTTCCGGAGGTGCACAGCGGCCCAGCCGCGCCCATGCCGCGCTCATGCTTGCAGATGGCCGGGTGATGACCACGGACCTCGGTCACGACCTCCTGCGGATCTGGAACGTCCACCCCGGGCCGGTGCCCGGGCTGGTTCTGGACCACGAGGTCGTCCTGCCGCAGGGCAGCGGCCCCAGGCACCTGGTTCAGCACCCGGGCGGCCCTGTCTTTGTGGTAACCGAGTATTCAATTGAGGTGGCCGTGGCGGCAATGTCGCCGGGTTCGGGCGACTTCCGGCTCGGCTTCGTTGGACCGGCCACGGCCGGCGGGGCGCTGCCGGGAGATTCCGCGGCCGAAATCGCGCTGGCGCCCGACGCCGGGCACGCCTACGTGGGGGTGCGCGGCTCGAACCGGATCAGTGCGCTGGAGGTGGAGGCTGGCGGCGCGGCGCTGCGCCCGGTGGCCGATGTGCCCAGTGGCGGAGACTGGCCCCGCCATCACCTGGTCCGCAACGGATGGCTGCACGTGGCCCACGAACGGTCCAGCGACGTCGTGACCTATCCATTGGACCCGGAAACCGGGCTGCCGGGCTCCCCCTCGGACCGGCTGCGCGTGGCGTCACCCACCGCGCTGGTGCCGGCCTGGGCCCGGGTCACGCCACGGAACTGAGCGGCCGGCGCCGGGAAGCGTGAGGAGTCGTCCTCCACCCGCCGGCGAACAGCCCGGCGGCGTAGTCCCGAAGCGGCGGTACAGGCCGCTGCACCATGGCGGCGGCCTCGGCGGAAGCCTCTTCGGCCGAGGGCCGGTCAGCGGCCTCCATTGCCGTCATGGCCGCCAGGAGCGACACCCAGCGCGGTCCCAGTCCCTGCGGAATTACGGGCCCCCTCAAGGTGCGCGCCACCAGCGACTCCACATGCGTCCCCGGAAATGCMCTGGCCGCCGTCAGACACTCCAGGAGAACCAGGCCCAGGGCATAGACGTCCGTCGCCGGATCAGCCGGGCCCCCGTTGGCCTGCTGCGGGCTCATGTAGTGCACGGTGCCGGACGACATTCCCGGCTCGAGCACGGTTCCCGCGGGGGCGGCAATGCCGAAGTCCGCAATCCGTACCGGGGACCTGCGCAGGGAACTCAGCAGAATGTTGGCAGGCTTGATGTCCTGGTGGACAAGTCCGCGCGCATGCACGTGGCCAAGCCCGGACAGGGCCGCCGCGGCCCAGCCGGCGATTTCCCCGGGGTCCCCCGGGCCTGTGTGGATCCGTTCCGCCAGATTGCCGCMAAAGGCGAATTCCTCCACAAGGAAGGGGCGGCCGGCCCAGGGGCTTCCGTCCGGAACGCGGCCCTCACCTGCGAACGCAACCACGGCCGGATGGTCCAGCCCGGACAGGGTGCGGGCTTCTTCATGGATCCTTCGCGCGTGCCGGCCGTCGGGTCCCTCGGCCACCTTGACGGCCACGGGGCGCTGGTTCGCGAGGTCAGTTCCGCGGAAAACGGTGGCGGTGGCTCCCCTGCCCAGGAGTTCGTGGATCAGGAAGGAGGCCGGCTCGCCCGTGTCCCGGCGTGCCGGAAGAACGCTGCCCGCGAGCACCGGACGGGCCGCCGCCGGAGCGGTCACCGGCTGTGCCAGTAGGCCGCGGCAAGCGATGCGGCACGCTGGTCGACGCCGTCCAGCTGGAAACCGCAGCGGCAACGCCACAGGGCGGGGAGGGCCGCGGAGTGGCCGGCGGGCTCGAACGAGTAGGAGGCCATCGCACCCGGTTCCGGGGATCGCCATTCCATGGGTGTTCCGCAGTGCCGGGGGGCCTGGCTGTCCGTCACCCGGGGCCGAACCATGTCCGGCATCCTCATCTCCGGCAACCTCATCTCCTGCAGCGCCAGATCCGCGTCGGCCAGGGCCACATGCCCGGCAGACAGGGAACCGTCGCCGGCTCCCCCGTTGGGAGTTGCGGATTCAGTCACGACGCCTACTCTCATTCGATGGTGAGGAACAAGTAGTAAGCATACATATAACTAGTCCAACTAACTAGTTTGGTGTACTAATTTTCGCCAGGCGGAGGGGCTAGGGATGGTGCCGCTCTTCGCTGATGGCCGAGCTCATCCGGCGTAGGAACGTGATGACAACGCGGGCGTCTTCAGCGCTCATGGACTCGGCAACTTCCATCATCCGGCGGTGCATCTGCCCAAGGGTGGCGCGGACCTCGGAGTCCGTCGCGACCGTCGGCACAATCACGAGCGAGCGACGGTCCGTGGGGTGCGGCTCGCGCCGGACATGTCCGCTGGCAACCAGCCGGTCGATCAGTGAGGTGGTGGACGCGGTGGTGATCCCCAGGACGCGGCTGAGATCCTTGGGGCCGACCCGCCCGCCGGTGGACTTGGCACGCAGCAGGTAGCGCAGGGCCAGGAGGTCGGTCTCGCCCATACCCATCGAGTCGCGGGTGGACCGCCGGGTCGCCACCTCCGAGGCCCTGTAGTCGCGGAGGGCCTGCAGGATGGCCGCGGGGGGATCCAGCCTGTCGTCGGGGCCATACCAATATCCGGAGGCCGGCATGCCGTGGGAGTCCATCCGGCAATCCTAGCGGAACTGGTAACTAGCCTGCCGTACAATTCCGGCTGCCTCGACAAGGTGCCGGACCCCGAAGCCCTTCCTGCCCTGGCGGGCGCGTCCGGGGCTACGCACGAAAAAATCCCCGGCCTCCTGTTGCCAGGAAACCGGGGATTTTCCACTCTTCACGAGAAAGAGTGGGCCCTGTGGGGATCGAACCCACGACCCACGGATTAAAAGTCCGATGCTCTACCAACTGAGCTAAAGGCCCCAACCAAAAGCGCCCGAGCCAGCGGACAAATCCGTAGCTGCGGCGCATTTCGGCCCAGTCCATTTCTGGACGATTAATACTGTACCCCAGACCCGGGCCGGCTTTTCACCTTGGCGGGACCGGCGTCGGCCGTCACCGGGGGGCCGCCGGCCGATCCTCGATTACCCGGCGGCACTGGAGTAGCGTGGTGGCATGAGCGAGCAAGCAGGATCCAGCGCCCCCGGCCCGCGGCACCACAAGCCGAAACCTTTCGCGCCGATCGATTTTGAACCGTTCGCCGGCGGGGCCGATCCCGCCCGCGTTTCGGAGGCAGCCCATCTGGCCGCCCAAGCGCTCGTGCGCCGCGGCCGCGACAGCGATGACCCCAAGGTCACCAAGCGGCTCGTGAAACTCGCCGACGAGCAGGGCCTGGAAGCGATCGCCGAAATGTGGGCCGAGAGCCCCGCACGCTCACTCCCCGGCGCCCTGTGGCGCCTGTATGCCCTGCGGGCCGCCACCATCCAGGATCCCGAACGGATTTCCGTGTACTTCAAGGCGGGAAAGGACACGGCCCAGGTGTCCCATGTGGTGGCCGGCGCTGCCGAACCGCCGGGAGCGGACGAGATGAAATCCATGGCGGACGCCATCCTCTCCGGAGCGTTCGACGGCGACTTTGACGTCGCGCTGGAACGCTCCGCCGCGTTCTGCCGCGTTGTGGCTCTGGGCCAGGCAACCCTGGCCGACGGMGCCGAGCACAGCAACGAGAACCATGCCAGCAAGCTCACCCGCAACTCCCATCTCCTGGTCAAGACGGCGGAGGACCTCGAACACGCCGCCAACGCGTGGCKGCTCGGCGAGCTGGACTAGAGTGCGGCCGGCCGGGCCTGGCTGCGGTGCGCCCGCGGACCGAGTTCCGGCGCCGCGACGGGCACGCATGGCGGGGGCAGACTGTCAATGTTGACTTGATTGAACCTACGTAGAAAACTAAAAGCGGTGCCGAACCGCGAAACCCCCGGGCTTCAACATTTAGCCGCCTAGAGCGGCCTACCGCCGAGAGGCGTATCCGGTTCGGCACCATTTTTATGCCCTGTTGACTGCGGCATCGCCTGCGGTTCTTTCTGCGCATTTGGGTGGGGCCCTGACTGAGGCATTGCCTGCGCGGTAATAGKCCGCGTCCCGCCGCTGCGGGCCGGACGCGGACGGTAAAGTGATGCGTATGCGCTGGTCATCGTCAAGTCACACGGCCCGCCGACTCCACCCGCGAACCTCTCCCCGGAAGACCGGTGACACCAAGTGAAGCTGCGCATGTTCCCGCAGGAGACCGCCGGGCTGAACCTGCTCTCCCAAATGGCGCGCCAGATCGTGCTGGCAACCGGAACCCTCTCGKAGATCCTGGGAGTCCCGGCCAGTGAGCATGCCCGGCTCGTGGAGGACATGCACAACCATGAGGCCAAATCGGTGGAGCTGCACTTTGCCCTCCTGACCCACATGCGGACCAGTTTCGTGAACCCGCTTCCCCGCGAGGACATGTACGCGCTGTCCCGGTACCTCAACGAKGMCATCGAAAAGCTCGACGCCGCCGCCGAGCTCGTCTCCCTCTACAAGTTGGAACGGCTGCCCAAACGCGCCGCGGACCAGCTGGAAATCATCAGMCGGCAGGCCGAACTCACCGTCGAGGCCATGCGGCAGCTGAACAATCTGGATGACCTCGAGGACTACTGGATCGAGATCCTGCGCCTGGCCAAGCKCGCTGAACGCACGCACCGGGTCTGGGTTGCGGACATGCTCCGCGAGATGAAGTCAACGCAGTACGCGCGCAACCGCGACATCGCGAACCAGCTCGTGGAAGTCACGAGGGACATGCGCCGGATCGCCACCCAGGTAGGCAGCATCATCGTCAAGGAATCCTGACGTGATGGTCTTCTTCTTTGCCCTGGTGCTGATCTGCGCCGGGGTGTTTGCGTTCCTCAACGGCTTCAGGGACGCGTCCTCGTCGGTGGCCCTGGCCGTGCGGACACGGGCGCTGACCCCCACCGTGGCGGTCCTGCTGGCTGCCCTGTTCAACTTCATCGGGGCCGGGCTGAGCGCGGCCCTGGCGCTGGCCGCCAGCCAGGCGTGGTTGTCGCTGCCGTCCGGCACGAACGGCCTCACGATCCTCCTGGCCGCGCTGCTCAGCGCCATCGTGTGGGGCCTCTACATGTGGTGGCGCGGCATCCCGACCTCATCCACGCACGCCCTGGTCGGCGGGCTTGCCGGGGCCKGGATCGCGAGCGTCGCCGTCGGCGGTCATCCCGTCACCGGCGTGGACGCTTCCCTCGCGTATCAGGTGGTTCTCCCGCTGCTGCTCTCGCCGGTGATCGCGTATGTCGGGGCGTACCTGCTGGTCTGKCCCGCCACCTGGGCCGCCCGCTACACGCCGCCCAACGTCGTTAACACCCGGTCCCGGGGTGCCCAGGCTGTCGCCGCCGGCGCCGTTGCCTTCGGCCACGGGTTGCAGGACGGCCAGCGCACCAGCGCTGTGGTGATCCTTGCGCTGCTGGCGGCCGGGCTCTCCGACGGCGGTTCCGTGCCGGTGTGGGTGGCGGTGCTGACCGCGGTCCTGCTGTCGGCCGGAACGCTGGCCGGGGGCTGGCGGATTTCCTACACGATCGGCTACCGGCTGACCCGGATCGACCCCCTGCGCGGATTTGTGGCGCAGATGTACAGCTCGGTGATGCTGCTGGTGGGGGCGATCGGGCTGCACTGGCCCGTCTCCACGACGCACACAGTGACGTCGGCAACCCTTGGCGTCGGCGCCAACCAGAGCTTCCCGGGCACCAACCGCAAGCTCGTGATCCGCATCCTGGCGCTCTGGGTCCTGACCCCGGCTGCCACCGCCGCGGCCGCGTTCGTCCTTCAGCTGGCGCTCTCGCCGCTGGCCGGGCTGTAGGTCTCCTCGATTGCTCCGCAGGTGCCCTTTTGAGGGCTCAAAACGGCACCTGCGGAGCAATCGACGAGCAGGTTGGTCTATCCGAAGCGGCCGGAGACGTAGTCCTCGGTGGCCTTCTCGGTGGGGTTGCTGAAGATGGTCGGGGTGTCGCCGAACTCGATCAGCTTGCCCGGCTTGCCKGTACCGGCAATGTTGAAGAATGCCGTCTTGTCGGACACGCGGGCCGCCTGCTGCATGTTGTGCGTCACGRTCACCACCGTGTACTGGTCCTTGAGCTCGTTGATGAGGTCCTCAATGGCKAGCGTCGAGATCGGGTCCAGGGCCGAGCAGGGCTCKTCCATGAGGATCACCTGGGGCTCCACAGCGATGGCKCGGGCAATGCACAGGCGCTGCTGCTGGCCGCCGGACAGGCCCGAGCCGGGCTTGGACAAGCGGTCCTTGACCTCGTTCCACAGATTCGCGCCCTGCAGGGAACGTTCCACCAGAACGTCGGCCTCGCCCTTGGAGATCTTCTKGTTGTTCAGCTTCACKCCGGCMAGCACGTTGTCCCGGATGGACATGGTGGGGAACGGGTTGGGGCGCTGGAACACCATGCCGATCTGGGAGCGGACCGTGACCGGGTCAACGCCGGGGCCGTACAGGTTGTCGCCGTCCAGCAGCACCTCGCCTTCAACCCGCGCACCGGGAATGACCTCGTGCATGCGGTTCAGGGTGCGCAGGAAGGTGGACTTGCCGCAGCCCGAGGGGCCGATGAAGGCCGTGACCGATTTGGCGTCGATGTTGATGTTGACGTCTTCGACGGCCAGGAATTTGCCGTAGTAGACGTTCAGGTCCTTGACGTCGATGCGCTTAGACATGGTGTTMCTTCACTTGCTGGAGGTATTGACGGCGGGCGCGGCGGGCGCTGGCCTAGCGGCCGGTCTTGGGGGCGAAAAGGCTTGCAACCAGGCGGGCGCCCAGATTGAGCAGCATCACCAGGATGATGAGCACCAAGGCCGCGCCCCAGGCCCGCTGGGAGGACGGGTCCGGGTTGGACGGTGAGGTGGGGTTCAGGATCTGGGTGTAGATGAAGGTGGGCAGCGAGGCCATCCAGCCGCTGAACACGTTGGTGTTGATGGTGGTTGCGAAGCCAGCGGTGACCAGGATCGGCGCGGTTTCGCCGATTACGCGGGCGATCGCGAGGGTGATGCCGGATGCGATGCCGGAGATCGCCGTCGGAAGGACCACCTTGAGGATGGTCCGCCATTTGCGGACGCCAAGAGCATAGGCTGCCTCGCGGAGCTCGTTGGGAACAATCTTGAGCATCTCCTCGCTGGAGCGGACCACCACGGGGATCATCAGCACGGAGAGTGCGACGGCGGCGACGGCACCGGTCTTGGTGCCCGGGCCGACCACGGCGAAGAAGGCGGCCGCGGCGAACAGGCCGGCGACAATCGAGGGGATGCCGGTCATGACGTMCACGAAGAAGGTGATGGCACGGGCCAGCGCGCGGTCCTGGCCGTATTCCACGAGATATATCGCGGTCAGCAGGCCCACCGGGACCGAGATGAGGGTCGCGAGCACCGTGATCAGCAAGGTGCCCACGATCGCGTGGTAGATGCCGCCCAGCAACGGGGCGCCTTGCTCCACGGTCTTGTTGTCGAAGGCGCCGGTAACGCCGTTCATGGAGGTGGTGAGGAAGCCGGGATCCAGGAGCCCGGGGAGCCCGTTCACCAGCACGGTCCAGATGACCGATACCAGGGGCAGCAGGGCAATCAGGAAGGAACCCACGACGAGGCAGGTCGCCAGCTTATCCTTGGCCTTGCGCGAGCCCTCCACGACGAGGCTCCAGCCCACCAGGCCGGCGGCGAAGAGGATGGCGGAGACGAGTCCCCAGCCGAAKGCGTTGAATCCGATCAGCGCCAGGATAGCGGCGCCGAGGATTAAGGCAACGGCCAGGACGATATAGGGTGCCGTCTTGGGCAGCTGGCCTTTGGTGAGGGCCGAGCGCTTCCGGACCGGGGTCAGGGTGGAGGTCATCTAGTTGGCTCCCGAGAATTCTTTGTGCCGGCTAATGATGCCGMGGGCGATCACATTCACGCCGAGGGTAATGACGAACAGCACCAGGCCGGCGGCGATCAGCGTGTTGACCTTGAGCCCGCTGGCCTCGGGGAAGTTCAGGGCGATTTCGGCGGCGATGGTCTGGTTTCCGGTCTGGATCAGGCTGGCGGTGAGGGCGCCGGAGGAAAGGACCAGCGCGACGGCCATGGTCTCTCCCAGGGCCCGGCCCAGTCCCAGCATCACGGCGCTGATGATTCCGGGCCGGCCGAAGGGCAGCACGGTCATCCGGATCATCTCCCAGCGGGTGGCGCCGAGTGCCAGCGCGGCCTCTTCATGCAGCTTGGGGGTCTGCAGGAAGATCTCGCGGGTCAGGKAGGTKATGATCGGCAGGACCATGACGGCGAGCACGATTCCAGCGGTGAGGATGGTCTTGCCGGTGGCGGAGGCAGGGCCCTGGAAGATCGGCAGCCAGCCCATGTTCTTGGCCAGCCAGTCGTAGGACGGGGAGATTTCCTTGGCGAGGAACGCAACGCCCCAGGMGCCGTAGACCACGGAGGGGATGGCGGCGAGCAGGTCGACCACGTAGCCGAGGCCGGAGGCGAGGTTGCGCGGGGCGAAGTGCGAGATGAAGAGCGCCACACCGATGGCGAGCGGGGTGGCAATCACCAGGGCGATCACGGCGGCGATGAGGGTGCCGATGACGAGCGRCCAGATATAGGTGAAGAATCCTTCGCCGCCTTGGATCTGGTCGGCCGGGGCCACGAGGGCCGGGATCGCCTGGACGACCAGGAACAGTGCCACGCCGAAGAGCACGGCGAGGATCAGACACCCTGCCGCCAAGGTGGCGGCGGAAAAGACTTTGTCACCGGTGTGGCCTGCGCCCCGGGACTTGGTCAGGGAGGTGGTGGTCACTTCATGGTCCTTCGGTTTGGGTGGGAATCCGGGCTACGGCTGCGGACGCCTCCGCGCCGGGGTCCGGCAAATCTTGGTGCTTCGAACAAATGCGTCGGTTCCCTGCCCCGTCGCGGCCGYCGGTGGCGGCCGTTTCGGAACAGGGAACCTTCGTCAGGCTGGTGCTTCCACTATGCCTTTGGGTGCAGCGTTTCCCTAGGCCTTGCCCTTGACTGCCTCGAGGGCCGTCTTGACCTTGCCCTGGAGGGCCGCGGAGAGCGGTGCCGACTTGGCGGAATCGGCGGCGGCCTTCTGGCCGGCGTCGGACGCTGCGTAGTTCACAAACGCCTTGACGAGGTCGGCGGTGGCCTGCGTGTCATAGGTGGTGCAGACGATGTGGTAGGACACCAGGACGATCGGGTAGGCGCCCGCAACCGTAGTGGTGCGGTCCAGCTTGATGGCGAGGTCGTTGGCGCTGCGGCCCTCGACCGGCTTGCCCTGGTCGACTGCCTTGGAAGCAGCCTCGGGGGAGATCTTCGTGAAGGAGTCGCCGACCTTCACCTGCGCGGTGCCGAGTTTGCCGCTGACAGCGGAGTCGTCGGCGTAGGTCACGGCACCCGGGGTGTCGGTGACGGTCTTGACGACGCCGGACGTGCCCTTGGCGTTCTCGCCCTTCAGGCTCGCGGGCCAGACGCCGGCGGCCTTGTCGGTCCAGACCTCGGGGGCGACGGCGGCCAGGTAGTCGGTGAAGTTCGTGGTGGTGCCGGAGTCATCCGAACGGTTCACCGGGGTGACCTTGAGGTCCGGCAGCTGGACGCCCGGGTTCAGGGCCGCGATAGCGGGGTCGTTCCAGTTGGCCACCTGGCCGCGGAAGATCTTGGCAATGGTGGTGGCGTCGAGCTTCAGGTCCGTGATGCCCGGCAGGTTGAACGCCACGGCGATCGGGGAAATGTAGACGGGGATGTCGATGGCTCCGTCGGGACCGCACTTGGTCTTGGAGCTGGCGAGCTCGTCGTCTTTGAGGTAGGCATCGGAGCCGGCGAACTGGGCCGAGCCGTCGAGGATCGCCTTGCGTCCGGCGCCGGAACCGTCCGGGGAGTACTGCACGGTGGCACCCGGGTTCGCGGAGGCGAAGTTGGTCTTCCAGACATCCATGGCCGCGCCCTGGGCGGTGGAGCCGACGCCGGTCAGGGTGCCGGTGACAGCGGGACCCGAGGCGGACGGCGCGGCGGACGTAGCCGTGTTGGTTGCGTTGTCCGAACCGCAAGCGGTCAGCGCGAGTGCGCCGACGGCGATAACAGCGATAGCCGCGTTGCGGCCGAAGCGGAGTGCCTTCACTTAGATGTACCCCTTCCAGGGCTTTGCGTGCCGGGCCGGAGAAGACCCGCAAGGATGCGTACGGTTTGTACCTTTACCGAAGGTAGGTCGCCCAGATGAAGAGAATTGCGGTCCAAGGTGAACGGATGGTTAACGACGCCGGACTATTCGTTTACATCTGCCGGGTCACCATTGTGTTCTGTGCGTCACAGTCGTATCGGTGCAACCCCAAAAGAACCCTTGGGACAGGGCCGTGAACGGCCGGCCCCCGGGGCAGCAAATAGACTGGAGGGCATGGCCTCCGCGACTGGACTCTCCGCAAGCGCACGATTCCTGCGCGGCCGGGTCCGCACCGGCTTTGTCCGGAGCCGGAACTCCCTCGTGCCGGCCATCCAGATGACCGCGTGCGCCGTGGGCGCCTACGCGTTCGCCGAATACGTCCTGGGGCATAGCGGGCCGTTGTTCGCGGCCACCTCATCCCTGATTGCCCTCGGCTTCTCGCGCGACCCCAGGCTTCGCCGCGTCATCGAGGTGGGCCTGGGCTGCACCCTCGGGATCGTGGTCGGGGACTTGCTGCTGCACTGGCTGGGCTCCGGGATCTGGCAGGCCGCCGTCGTTCTCCTGTTTTCCATCCTGCTGGCCCGGTTCCTGGACAGCGGGACCATCTTCACCACCCAGCTGGGTCTGCAATCAGTGCTGGTGGTGCTCCTGCCCGCGCCGGCCGGAGGCCCCTTCACCCGGAGCATCGATGCCGTGGTGGGCGGGGTGTTCGCGCTGCTCGTGACCATCCTCGTGCCCAAGGACCCCCGGCGTGAACCCCGCAATGACGTCAAGAAGCTCCTGCACGAGCTCGCCGAGGTGCTGCGGGAATGCGCCTCGGCGCTGAGCTACAGCGACGCCACCCAGGCCTGGCATGCGCTCATCCGCGGGCGGAACTGCCAGCCCCTCATCGACGCCATGCGGCAGTCCCTGCGCGCGTCCGGCGAGGTCGCCACCCTGGCGCCCGCCTACCGGCGGCACCGGGACGAGCTGGACCAGATGGATCAGTCGCTGGACTATATAGATCTCGCGCTGCGCAACAGCCGGGTCTTTGCCCGCCGGCTGACCAGCGCCATCAACCATGCGGCGCTCTCGGACGAGKCCACCCAGAACATCGCCGAGGTCCTGCAGGAGACGGCCGCCGCCGTCGACGAACTATCGCTGGGCCTGGCCGAGGTGCACGACGGCACCCGCCGCGCCCACCTGCGCACGGCCCGGTCCGAGCTGCGGGAGATCGCCGGGCGCCTGCATCCCCGGATCCTGGACGTTCACCGGCTGGAGGGCGAAACGGTGGTCATGCTGTTCCGTCCGCTCATGGTGGATCTGCTCGAGGCCGCCGGAGTGGATTCCCGGGAAGCCCGGGACATCCTTCCMCCGCTCTAAGTACGGCCCCTCACCCCGGCCGCGCCGTTCGTTGTCGCTGCCCCCGGATAGTGTGGACCAATGGCTACAAAGACTTCCCGGGGGCCGAAGGCACCGGGCTACAAATGCGCCGAATGCGGCTGGACGACCGTCAAGTGGGTGGGCCGCTGCGGCGAGTGCCAGGCGTGGGGCAGCGTCGAGGAGACCGGCACCGCCGTCGCCMGGACGACGGCGGCCACCACGGTMCTTGAACCGGCCCGCAGGATCGCCGACGTCGACGCCACCACGGCGGCCTTCCTGCCCACCGGCGTGGACGAACTCGACCGCGTGCTCGGCGGCGGGCTGGTGCCCGGCGCCGTGATCCTGCTGGCGGGCGAACCCGGGGTGGGCAAGTCCACCCTCCTGCTGGACGTTGCCGCGAAGTTCGCCCGCACCGCGCAGGACGTCCTCTACATCACCGGCGAGGAATCCGMCGCCCAGGTCAAGCTCCGCGCGGACCGGATCGACGCCGTCGCCGAATCCTTGTATTTGTCGGCCGAAACAGACCTAGGGCAGGCCCTGGGGCAGGTGGAAAAGCTCGAACCGCGGCTGCTCGTGGTGGATTCGGTGCAGACCCTGAGCAGCGCCGACGTCGAGGGAAGCGCCGGCGGGGTGTCCCAGGTGCGCGAGGTTGCGGCCTCCCTGATCGCCGCGGCCAAGCGCCGCAACATGACCACGCTGCTGGTAGGACACGTGACCAAGGACGGCTCCATTGCCGGGCCCCGGCTGCTGGAACACCTCGTGGATGTGGTCTGCCAGTTCGAGGGCGAACGGCACTCGCGGCTGCGCCTGCTGCGCGCCGTCAAGAACCGCTACGGACCTACCGACGACGTCGGCTGCTTCGACTTGAACGAGGACGGCATCGAGGGCCTCGCCGATCCCAGCGGCCTGTTCGTCTCGCGGACGAAGGACCCGGTGTCCGGAACCTGTATCACGGTGACACTCGAGGGCCGCCGGCCGCTGCTCGCCGAAGTCCAGGCGCTGCTCGCCGAGAGCGCCAGCTCGCAGCCCMGCMGCGCCACGAGCGGCCTGGACAGCTCGCGCGTCGCGATGCTGCTCGCCGTCCTCCAGCAGCGCGCGGGGTGCCTGCTGAATAAGGATGACTCGTATGTGGCAACGGTCGGCGGAGTCAAGCTCAGCGAGCCCGCCACGGACCTCGCAGTGGCCCTGGCCGTGGCTTCCGCGAAGGCCAGGAAGCCCCTCCCCCAGCGCCTGATCGCCTTCGGCGAGGTGGGCCTGGCAGGCGAAGTCCGTCCTGTCCCCGGCATCAACCAGCGCATCCAGGAAGCACACCGGCTCGGCTTCACCCATGCTGTGGTGCCGTCCAGCCCGAACGGGCACGGCCCGGTGCCCGCGGGATTCACGGTCCGGGAGGTCGGCCACCTGGCCGAGGCACTGGGGCTGCTGATCAGCTGAAGCCGCGGAAGCCCTGGAACGTGCCGCCTGCAACCGGAGCCTCCGGCGACAGGCACAAAGACAACTTAGGGCCCTAGCACTGGAGCCCCGGCGGACGCACGATTGGATTGTGGCCAGGGGACGGTTGCACGGGATGCGGCCGGCCCGGCCGGCGCAACCGCGGCGAAGGGATGCGTCATGATGTGGGGTTACGGGTACCAGATCGGCTGGATGTGGCTCTGGGGCGTGTTGCTGCTCGCCGGGATTGCGGTGCTGGTCATCCTGGCTATCCGGCTCCTGACAGGCGGAGTTCGCCATAACGGCGGGGGCGTGGCACCCGGCCCGGGCCCGCATGGTCCCGGGCAGTATCCGCCGCCGGGGCAGGGCGCCCCTCCCGGTTCCTTTCCTCCTCCCCCCAACGGACCTGCTTCCCCGCTCCCCGGACGATCCCAGGCCCGCCTCATCCTTGACGAACGCTTTGCCCGGGCCGAGCTCTCCGCCGAGGAGTACCGMGAGAGCCTGACGGTGCTGGGTGAGGAGCCCTAGTGMAGCCGCTMRGCCGCCGCAGCGCCCTGCTCCTGGGCGGCCTTGGCGTGGCCGGAACCGCGGCCGGCGCAGCGGGGCTCGCCTGGACGCTGACGTCCCTCAACGCGCCGGTTACCGGGGCTGCCCTGACGCACCCGGCCGAACTTCGCAGCGCTGGCGGCAGCCTCGCGCTGGAACTGGAGGCGGCCCGGGGTCCCGTGCAGATTGCCGGCCGCCAGGCCACGGCCCTTGGCTACAACGGGACGAGCCCCGGCCCCACGCTGCGCCTGCGTGCAGGTGACGTGCTCAGCATCCGGCTGACCAACCGCCTGGCTGAACCCACCAACCTTCACGTGCACGGGCTCCATGTGTCCCCGCGGGGGACTGGGGACAACGTGTTTGTCACAGTGGACCCCGGCGGCAGCTTTGACTACGAATACCGGCTGCCGGCCGACCACCCGCCGGGCGTCTACTGGTACCACCCCCACCACCACGGCATGGTCGCGGAGCAGATCTTCGGCGGCCTTTTCGGCGCGATCGTCGTCGAGGACGCCGATCCCCTTCCGGTGTCCATGGACCGCGTCCTGGTGGTGTCCGACACGGACCTGGACGCCGCCGGAAACGTCCGGGACGTTCCGCCATCAGAACGCATGGCCGGCCGGGAAGGCGGCCTGGTGCTCGTCAATGGCCAAAGCAACCCTCTGCTCAGCGCCCTTCCCGCGCAACGGGAGCGGTGGCGGCTAGTCAACGCCTGTGCTGCCCGCTATCTGCGGCTGCAGCTGGACGGACAGAGCATGCAGCTGCTCGGCATGGACTCCGGGCGCTTCCAATCGCCGGCAGCCGTGGAGGAGGTGCTCCTGGCGCCGGGGAACCGGGCCGACCTTCTGGTGACGACGATGGCCGGCGAGTCGGTTCTCCGGTCCGCTTACTATGACCGCGGCAGCATGCCCGGCATGATGGGCCGCGCTCCCGTCGGACGGGGCCAGGCGGACCCTCCCCAGGGCGTCTCCCTGGCGACGCTCCAGGTCGCGGGCGAATCCGCCCCCGGCCCCTCCGGGGTGCCGCCCCAGCCTGCCCCCGCGGATTTGCGCCAGGTCCCCGTCGCCGCGCACCGGCAATTCCTGCTGGCGGCCGGCATGGGCGGAGGGAGCATGGGAGGAGGAGGCGGCACCGGGATGATGGCTTTCACCATCAACGGCCGGGAATTCGACGAGGCCAGGACCGACACCACCGTAGCGGCCGGCACCGTGGAGGAGTGGACCGTGGTCAACACCAGTCCCATGGACCACCCGTTCCACCTGCACGTCTGGCCGATGCAGCTCGTCTCGGTCAATGGCGCAGCCCCCGTCTCCCCTGCCTGGCAGGACGTGGTCAATGTGCCCGCGAACGGACGCGTGACTGTCCGGATTGCCTTCAAAGACTTCACCGGACGATCCGCGTATCACTGCCACATCCTGGACCACGAGGACCTCGGGATGATGGGCGCCATCGAGGTCCGCTGAATCTCTCGACCTCTTGCGCAAAATACCCCCCAGGGGTATGTTGGGGCGTAGCCACCAATGGCTGAGCACCCTTCAGGAGCACGCATCATGGAACACCGGCACACCGGCCCCGGCGTTGACAAGAGTGTCGACCAACACACCCGCAGCCACAGCCCGCACGGTGACCACGCGGCGCATGGGGCCGTCCCCGCCACGGCGGGCACCGCCGGGGACAGTCACATGGTGCACAGCCAGGGACAGCATGCCGGGCACAGCGTCGCGATGTTCAGGGACAGGTTCTGGCTGAGCCTGGCCCTGGCCGTTCCGGTGATCTTCTTCAGCCCCATGTTCGCGGATCTCCTCGGCTACGAGCCCCCCGTCTTTCTCGGCTCGGCCTGGATTCCACCGGTGTTCGGCACGGCGATCTTCATTTACGGCGGCCGGCCCTTCCTCAAGGGCGGCCTCAGTGAGCTGAGGACGCGCAAGCCGGGGATGATGCTGCTGATCGCGATGGCCATCAGCGTTGCCTTCATCGCCTCCTGGGTGACGAGCCTGGGCCTCGGCGGTTTCGACCTCGACTTCTGGTGGGAGCTGGCGCTGCTGGTCCCCATCATGTTGCTGGGTCACTGGATCGAGATGCGCGCCCTCGGCTCCGCCCAAGGCGCACTGGATGCCCTGGCGGCTCTGCTGCCCGACGAAGCCGAACGTGTCACCGGCGCCGGGACGGAGACTGTCAGCGTCTCCGAGCTCCGCGCCGGAGACACMATCCTCGTCCGCCCCGGCGGCCGGATGCCGGCCGACGGTACCGTCAGCGACGGCCAGGCCGAATTCGACGAATCCATGATCACCGGCGAATCGAAAACTGTCCTGCGAACACCGGGTGATCCCGTGGTGGCCGGCACCATCGCAACGGACAACTCCGTGCGGGTCCGGGTGTCAGCCATCGGCGAGGACACCGCCCTCGCCGGGATCCGGCGTTTGGTGGCCGAGGCGCAGGCATCGTCCTCCCGGGCCCAGGCCCTCGCCGACAGGGCGGCCGCGTTCCTCTTCTACTTCGCCGCCGGAACCGGACTCCTCACMTTCGTCTTCTGGACCCTGATGGGCAGCGTCACCGACGCCGTCACCCGCACCGTGACCGTCCTCGTGATCGCCTGCCCCCACGCCCTGGGCCTTGCCATCCCGCTCGTCATCGCCATCTCCACCGAGCGGGCAGCCCGGGCGGGCGTCCTGATCAAGAACCGGATGGCGCTGGAGCGCATGCGGACGGTCGACGTCGTGCTGTTCGACAAGACCGGAACCCTGACCAGGGGCGAGCCGGAGCTCAAGGGAGTCGCGACCGCCGCGGGCACTGGGGCAACCGGCCAGGACGCAGTCCTGGCCCTCGCGGCCGCCGTGGAAGCCGACAGTGAACATCCCGTGGCCCGTTCCATCGTCGCCGCCGCCCGGGAACGGGGGCTGGAGATTCCGACTGCGGACGGGTTCACCTCGCTGACCGGCCGCGGAGTCCGTGCCACGGTCGGCGGCCACACCGTTTACGTGGGCGGCCCGGCCCTGCTCCGGGAACTGGGTCTGCAGGAGCCCCCGGCTTTGGCCGCCGCCACCGGGCCATGGCTGGAGCGCGKCGCCGCCGTGCTCCACGTGGTGGACGGCGGCACCGTGCTGGGCGCTGTCAGCCTTGAGGATGCCGTGCGGCCCGAGTCCCGCCAGGCCGTCCGGGCCCTCCAGGCCCGCGGCATCAAGGTGGCCATGATCACCGGCGACGCCCGGCAGGTCGCGCAGKCCGTCGCCGCTGAACTCGCCATCGACGAAGTGTTTGCAGAGGTCCTGCCCGCGGACAAGGACAAGAAGGTGGCCGAACTACAGGGCCGGGGGCTGAGAGTGGCCATGGTGGGCGACGGCGTMAACGACTCCCCCGCGCTGGCACGGGCGGAGGTGKGGATTGCGATCGGCGGCGGCACGGATGTGGCCGTGGAATCCGCCGGTGTGGTCCTGGCCGGCAACGACCCCCGGGCCGTGCTGTCGATGCTCGATCTGTCCAAGGCGAGTTACCGGAAGATGTGGYAAAACCTCGTGTGGGCCACCGGGTACAACATCATCTCGGTGCCGCTGGCGGCCGGGGTCCTGGCCTTCGCGGGGATCGTCCTCTCCCCCGCCGCGGGCGCCGTGATGATGTCGGCGTCGACGATTGTGGTGGCCCTGAACGCGCAATTGCTGCGCAGGCTCAAGCTCAATCCGGCTGCGGCCAGCTGAGCGGAAGAATCCAGGCATGCCGGAGACGAACCCCCGCGATTCATCATTCGGGCGATCCTTTGCCCGCGTGGGCCCGCGGATTGACGCCCGCGGGGCGGCGGAGCACCGTCGGCGCCTCGTGGAAGCGGCGTACGGCGTCGTCGTCGAAATCGGGGCGGGCTACGGGGCCACCTTCCCGTTCTACCCTTCAGCGGTAACGGGCGTGCTGGCCCTCGAACCTGATCCCACGCTCCGGGGGCTGGCCCGCGCTGCTGCCAGCAAGGCGCCGGTGCCCGTCACCGTGCAGGACGGCGTGGCGGAAGCGCTGCCGGCAGTGGACGCCTCGGTGGACGTGGTCGTCTCCAGTTTGGTGCTGTGCAGCGTGGCAGACCAAGCGGCCGCCCTGGCGGAAGTGACCAGGGTCCTGCGGCCCGGCGGCCTGCTGCTCTTCTATGAACATGTCCGTTCGGCGCACCGGGTGCTGGGCGCCGCCGAAGACCTGCTCACACCGTTGTGGAGCCGCTTGGCAGGCGGATGCCACCCGAACCGGGACACCGCGGCCGCGATCGCCGGGGCCGGCCTCACCGTGGAGGCCMTGGAGCGCTTCGGCTTTTCGGCCCTCCCCGGCAACCCGCGGCTKGCCCACGTCCTTGGGGTGGCGAGCAAAACCTGAGCCMGCCGCCGGCKTGACCTTTCGGCCAGAGCGTCTCCGTCCCAACCTCCCGGCCAAACGTTMCGGGCCCGACGTTCCCGGCCCAACGCTCCCGGGACGGCACTCAAAAGGACGCGCCACGCGAAAGGGACGCCCGCCACTATGGCGGACGCCCCTTTCGGCGATGCTCTCCGGGCGGACCCGGCCTTGGTGGCTACGCCTTCTTGGGAGGCAGGGCCAGCTTGAAGATCTTGGCCCACGTAGAGCCGACCTGCTTCAGGAGCGGGCCCGTGGTGTACGGCAGTCCGTAACGCCGGCAGATCTCCTGCACCTTGGGCGCCACTTCCCCGTAGCGGTTGGACGGCAGGTCCGGGAACAAATGGTGCTCGATCTGGTGCGAGAGGTTGCCGGTCATGAGGTGCATGAACTTGGAACCGGAGATGTTGGCCGAGCCGATCATCTGCCGCACGTACCAGTCCCCGCGGGTCTCGCCCTCTACCATTTCCTCGGTGAAGGTGTCAGTACCTTCCGGGAAGTGGCCGCAGAAGATCACCGCGTGCGCCCACACGTTGCGGACGGCGTTGGCTGTCAGGGTGCCGTAGAGGGCCTGCTTGCCGGAACCGGTGAGCATGGCGACGGCGGGCGTGGCGGCGTAGTCCTTCGTGAACTGCTTGAGGGCCTTGCGRCCGAGGGCCTTCAGGTCCCGGACGAGGGCTTCCTTGGATTTCTTGCCCTCCTTGAAGTCCTGGAGTTCGAGGTCGTAGATCGCGATGCCCCACTCGAAGACCGGTGCCAGGAGCGCGTTGTAGACCGGATTGCCCAGATTGAACGGCGTCCACTTCTGCTGGGGATCCATGCGCAGCAGGTTGTATCCGACGTCGTTGTCCTTGCCGATCACGTTCGTCCAGCGGTGGTGGAGATCGTTGTGGGTGTGCTGCCAGGAGCGCGCGGGGGTGACGAAGTCCCACTCCCACGTCGTGGAGTGGATGTCCGGGTCCCGCATCCAGTCCCACTGGCCGTGCAGGATGTTGTGCCCGAGTTCCATGTTTTCCAGGATCTTGGCGAGGCTCAGCAGGGAGGTGCCGGCGACCCAGGCGGTCTTGTTCTTGCTGACCAGCAGTGCGGCGCGGCCGGAGATCTCCAGGCCTCGCTGGATCTTGATCATGCGGCGGATGTAGGCGGCATCGGAGGATCCGCGTTTGGCGAGGATGTCGTCCTTGATGGCGTCAAGTTCGCGGCCCAGCTCCGCTACCTGCTCGTCAGAGAGGTGCGCGGCTGCCGGCGGACGCACCAGCGGGCTGCCGGATTCGGCAAGGGCGCCTGGCCGCTTCTTCGCGGCCGTGCGCACCTTTGCTGCCGCGACATCGACGGCTGAACCGCTGGTTGAACCGCCTGTGGCAGGGGTGTCGGAGTCGGATAGATCAGGCTTGTTGGAAACAATCGTCATACGGTGATACTCCTCAGAGGTCGAGGTTAACGGGGCCGGCGGCTGCCGACACGCACGTCTGGATTAGTTGGCCCGGCTCGCCGTGCACTTCGCCTGTGCGAAGATCGCGKACGTGGCCGGCCCGCAGCGGGATGAGGCAGCTGTGGCAGATGCCCATGCGGCAGCCGCTGGGCATCAGGACTCCGGCGTCCTCGCCGACATCGAGCAGCGGGGTGTCGCCGTCGGCCTCGACCTCGCGGTCGGAGGCCTCGAAGGTAACCAGGCCGCCGTCGTGMCCGGCRCCGGCGGCGAGGGTGGTGGTGAAGCGTTCGATGGTCAGGGTGCCCGGCCTGACTGCCGCGGCCGGCGCGGCATCCTCGGCTTCGGCCTCCCAGAGCGCCTCGGTGTCGTTGAGGAAGTCCTCCGGACCGCACGCGTAGGCGGCGCGCTGGCGCCAATCCGGGCACAACCGGTCCAGATCGGCAGCGGAGGTGAAGTCCAGCCGTCCGCGGTCCCCGGTGAACCAGTGCGTGACGCGGAAGTTGGGGAACTGGTCTGCGAGCTCGGCGAGTTCCTCACGGAAGATGGCGTCCGCGGCGGTGCGGGCCGTGTGGATGAGGACGACGTCGGAGTCGGGACGGTGCGGCACGAGGGTGCGGATCATCGACATCACGGGGGTGATTCCGCTGCCCGCGGTGAGCATGAGCAGCGGGCGCGGGTGTTCCGGCAGGACAAAGTCGCCCTGCGGAGGCGCCAGGAACAGGATGTCGCCGGGCTTGGTGCCGCGGACAAGAGCGCCGGAAACGGCTCCCATGTCGGTAACCGTGATGGCCGGATCCTGCCCCGCCGGGGCGCTGAGCGAATAGGACCGCCAGTGKCGGACGCCGTCGAGCTCGACGCCGATACGGGCCCACTGGCCGGCAAGGTGCGCTTGCCAGCCGCGGCCGGGGTGGAAGAAAATGGTGGCGGAATCGGCCGTTTCTGGAACCACCCGGGTGACTACGCCACGCAATTGKCGTGCGGAGAACACGGGGTTGAACAGCGACAGAATGTCTTCTGGAGCTAAGGGGGTGGTCAGTAGAGATGCGGCGCGCGCCAGCTTACGGAGCCGGATCATTCATTAACCATATGTCAGTTTGCGCCATACTTCTTCACCCAAGGCATACGATCGACTGTAGAAAACTATCCCGCCGCAACAACTCGTTGGATTGTCTATGAACGCCTCCCCTGCCCGGGAGCCCGCCGGCTCCGCCCCCGCCTACGATCCGCCGTGGCTGGCGCTGCCCCGGGAGGTCAGCGACATGCTGCGGCCCAGGATGCCCGGCATCGTCGAGGCCATCATCGAGGCCGTCCCGCAGCTTGTTCCGGCGTATGCCAGGCCGATTGAGGGGCGGTTCGGCCGCGGCCTAAGGAGGGGCGTGGCCGCGGCGCTGGACCGGTTCCTGCAGCTGCCCGGGACCCGGCTGCCGGCACTGTCCCAGGAAAGCCGGGATCTGGTGGCCGGGCTGGGCAGCGGGGAATTCCGGCAGGGGCGGAGCATGGACGCCCTGCTGAGCGCCTACCGCATGGGTGCCCGCGTGACCTTCCGGGAAATGTCCCGCGTTTCGGTGGAACACCATCTGGGCCAGGGCGTCGTGGTGGACCTGGGGGAATCGATCCTCGCTTACATCGACGAGCTCTCGGCCGTGAGCGCCGAGGCCTACGCTTTCGAACAGTCCGAACGCGCCGGAGCGGTGGACCGCMGTCGCACCGAACTGCTGGACCTGCTCCTGCTCGGCCAGGCCGACGAGGCGGCCCTGCGCCAGACGGCGGCGATGGCGGACTGGTCCCTGCCCCAGCGCATGGCGGTGGTGACCCTTCCGCTGGACCGGGCAGCCGGGCTGCGGCTGCGGCTCGGTCCCGGAGCCCTGGTGATTGAACGCGAGACCGACGTCGTGGCCCTGGTGCCGACGCGGAAGTCGCAGTCTGCCCGGGAAGAGCTGGACCGCGCCCTGAAGGGGCGCGGAGCCTCCGTGGGGCCGTCCGGCGGCTGGGAAAGKGTCCCGGATTCTCTGCGGCTGGCCGTGCTGGCGGCCGCGGCTCTGCCTCCGCGCGAGGGGCCCGAGGACCCGCCGATCTGGGCCGACGAGCACCTGGCGCAGGTGGTTCTCGGAGCGGAGCCCTCGGCTATTACCGAGCTGGCCAACCGCCGTCTGGCACCGCTGGAAGGACTGCGGCCGGCGCAGCGGGAGCGGCTTGCCGAAACCCTGCTCTCCTGGCTGCGCCATTGGGGCCAGCGGGCCCCCGTGGCCGCCGAACTCGGGATCCATCCGCAGACCGTCGGTTACCGGGCAGCGCAGTTGCGCGAGCTCTTTGGCGACGCCCTCGAGGACCCGACGGCGCGCTTCGAGCTTGAGCTGGCCCTGCACGCCGGCCGGCGGTAGGCCGCTTACCCGGCGAGTTACCCGGCGAGGGCCTTCCGGCTGTGGAGCCGCAGTTCCAGGTCATGCATCACGAGCGCCGCCAGGTCCTCCAACGCGGAGGTGTCCTCATCGCTGAACTCGCGGGGCTCACGGTCCAGGATGCAAAAGGTGCCCAGGTTGTAGCCGTCCGGAGTGCGCAGCGGCACTCCCGCGTAGAACTGCAGGCCGAAATCGCCCGCCACGAGCGGATTGGACAGCGTCCGCGGATCCTTGGTGGCGTCCTGGACAATCCAGGCATCGCCCTGCAGGACTGCGGAGGCGCACAATCCGGGGTCGCGGCCGATTTCACTGACGTCCGTGCCGTGGTGGGCCTTGAACCAGATGCGGTCATGGTCCACCACGCTGACAATCGCCACGGGCACCGAGAACATGCGTGCGGCGAGCGCCGCGATGCGGTTGAAGGCGCCGTCCGCCGGGGTGTCCAGGATCCGGTACCGCTCGACCGCCTGCATGCGCCCGTTTTCATCGGTCAGCAGAGGAGCCGCGTCCCGGCGGTGGCGCCCGGCACCGTTGATAACTTCCTGCCGCAGGGCCAGGGACACTTCCCGGGCCGGCGGGCGGGCCGCCGGATCCCTGTCCAGCATGGAGGTCAGCAGGGCCACCCACATGGGCGCGAGCCCTTCGGGGATGTCCGGGTCGTTGAGTAGGCGGKCCAGTGCGGACTGGACCGGCGCGCCGGGGTAGGCCATCTTCCCGGTCAGGCCTTCCAGCAGGACCAGCCCCAGCGAATAGACGTCGCTGKCGGGGCCGGCCGGCTCCCCGGCGGCCTGCTCGGGGCTCAAGTAGGCGGGGGTGCCAGAGCTGTCGTCCGGGTCTCCGTGGTGGCCTTTGCGGATGGTGATCGCCACGCCGAAGTCGCTGAGTTTGGCACGCGGGCGCCGGTCCTCCACGCTGTAGTCCACAAGGAGGATGTTGGCCGGTTTGACGTCCCGGTGGATGATGCCGTGGTGGTGGATGTGTGYCAGTCCGTCGGCGAGATCGTGTCCGATCAGCGCCATGTGGGCTGCGGACAGCGGTCCCTCGGCCGAGCGGCGGCGGAGGTCGGGGCCGCGGACGAGTTCCATCACGAGGTAGCTGAGCTTGCGGTCGGGGTTGCTC